>NZ_QODJ01000177.1:0-518 GCF_009935965.1 Pseudomonas sp. L13 | reverse complement strand
GACGAACCGTTGTCGAGTTTCAGCGTGACGTCGGTACCGGCTTTGTTGCTCAAGGTCGCGGTGTAGGTGATCTGGCCGCCTTCGTTAACGACACTTGGTGCTGTCAGCGTAACGGTGGTGGTGTTATTGGTACCCGGTGTGTCCGTAACGGTGGTGTTCACCGCAGTAGTGCCAGGGACCAGATTCTCGAAATGCTCGCCGCCAGTTACGCCTTTGATAGCAGTAGTGACGGTCTGGTCGCCTTTGTACACATCATCCGGCGCGATGGTGGTGATAGAGCCACTCGACTGTTTTACACCGATGGTGATGGTCTTGCCGTTGTCCAAAGTCACGGTCAGCGGATTGGTGATGTTAGTCACCGGCGCGCCGTTTTTATCCACAAGGCTAGCGGTGTAAACGATGTTGCCGCCTTCGCCCACGGTAGTCGTGGCGGCCAGGACCACATCAACCTTGTCGATGGTGTCGTTGATCGTGGTGGTTGCGCCGTTGCCTGCCACTTCGAGTTTTTCGAAGTTGCC
>NZ_QODJ01000176.1:0-519 GCF_009935965.1 Pseudomonas sp. L13 | reverse complement strand
GTCAGATTAAAAACAACCGCGCTGTGGTTTCAACGCCGTTTTATAAAATAACGACAAATCTAAGCATCAGCAAGCGGCTCTGATCGCCGAGATCTTTCCTCTGTTAAAGTAATCGCAGTAATATCGCATGTCCAACATACAGAACCTCCAGTCCTTCGATCCCTTTGCTGATGCCACTAAGGGTGACGACTTGCTCCCGGCTGGGACTGAGGATAAGATCCACATAAGGATTCAGCAACGGAACGGCCGCAAAACGCTGACCACAGTGCAAGGCATCTCGGATGAATATGATAAAAAGAAGCTTGTAAAAGCCTTTAAAAAGAAATTTGCCTGCAATGGTACAGTGATCGAACACCCGGAGTATGGAGAGGTGATTCAGTTACAGGGGGACCAAAGGAAGAATATCTGTCAGTTTCTGCTGGAGATCAACATCGTAAAGGAAGAGCAGCTGAAGGTTCACGGGTTTTAAAATGCTGGCCCCTCCAGGGCTTTCTAAAGGACCGCACCAGCATGTAGCAA
>NZ_QODJ01000175.1:0-524 GCF_009935965.1 Pseudomonas sp. L13 | reverse complement strand
AAAAACGGCGCGCCGGTGACCAACATCACCAACCCGTTGACCGTCACCTTGGACAACGGCAAAACCATCACCATCGGCGTAAACCAATCGAGCGGTAGCGTTTCTGTTCTTGCTCCTGATGATGTGTACAAGGGCGACCAGACCGTCACCACCGCCATCAAAGGCGTTGCTGGCGGCGAGCACTTCGAAAACCTGGTCCCTGGCACTACGGCAGTGAACACCACTGTCACCGATACCCCCGGTACCGACAACACCACCACCGTGACGCTGACGGCTCCGGCCCAGGCAAACGAGGGTGGGCAGATTACGTACACCGCAACGCTCTCCAACAAAGCTGGCACTGATGTAACGCTGAAGTTGGATAACGGCTCGTCGATCACCATCAAGGCTGGCGACACGGTTGGCACTGTGACCGTGCCTGCGCCGACCGATGACGTATTCATCGATAAGAGCACTCAGACCGTCAAGATTACTGATGCTTCCGGCGGCAACTTCGAAAAACTCGAAGTGGCAGGCAACGGCGC
>NZ_QODJ01000174.1:0-525 GCF_009935965.1 Pseudomonas sp. L13 | reverse complement strand
GGGCACTATTTGACTGCAGGAATCTGAAAGCCTCCAACTGGAAGTGCAGTTTGTCATTCTGAACACGGTGCATAAAACTAGATGTTGAACCTGTAAGCTTTGCATCAACCAGGCACCCATGGTTCTCAATAAAGGAATATCTTGGAGTGGAGTTCACATCAGGGACCGCAGTGGCCACACAGCCATCCACAAACAAGCGCAAAGGAACATGGTTGTACTGATTCACAGAAGCCTCAACTTTCAAAGACTGCCCTAGGAAGTACTCATTGGATGGCCTCTCAAATGTCCAGTCATCGGTCATGAGCCTCAGGGAGAATACTAGAACATCCTCTGCAACCTTTGTAGCAGCAAAAGGAACCCAAGAGGGATTTAAAACATTGCTGCTTACATTGTGCAACCTTGAATAGTGGCATTCGATTCCAACAGCTGCTGCATCAGTTCTTATAATGGGAGTTCCTACTAAAGCCTCAGGCGTATAAAAGAGGGTAAATGTATAGACCAGCTCACTGTCAGTCATATTCAGAG
>NZ_QODJ01000173.1:0-527 GCF_009935965.1 Pseudomonas sp. L13 | reverse complement strand
GATAAGAGCACCCAGACCGTCAAGATCACTGAGACTACTGGCGGCAACTTCGAAAAACTCGAAGTGGCAGGCAACGGTGCAACCACTACGATCAATGACACTATCGACAAAGTTGATGTGGTCCTGACCGCCACTACCACCGTCGGCGAAGGCGGCAATATCGTTTACACCGCTAGCCTTGTGGATAAAAACGGCGCGCCGGTGACCAACATCACCAATCCGCTGACCGTAACCTTGGACAACGGCAATACCATCACCATCGGTGTAAATCAGTCGAGTGGCTCTATCACCACCATCGCGCCGGATGATGTTTACAAGGGCGATCAAACTGTCACCACCGCTATCAAAGGCGTGACCGGCGGCGAGCATTTCGAGAACCTGGTGCCTGGTACTACCGCGGTGAACACTACCGTTACGGACACACCGGGTACCGATAACACCACCACAGTGACGCTGACAGCGCCTAACGCTGTTAACGAAGGTGGGCAGATTACGTACACCGCCACGCTCTCCAACAAAGCTGGCAC
>NZ_QODJ01000172.1:0-533 GCF_009935965.1 Pseudomonas sp. L13 | reverse complement strand
GCCATGATCTGGCTGGAGGCGTTACCGCCCAGTGAGGTCGCGCAAGCGGCCGCAGGTTTTATGGTGTCGTTGCTGATTGACCTGGTGATTGGCGCGGTGTTGACCATCGTGTTGCCGGCGGCAGGCGTGGCGTATTTGAGTATGCGCCTGGTCAAGTACGGTGCGCAGGTGCTTCAGTCGGCCGTGGATTTCGTGACCGGTGTGCTAACGATCCTCACCAAGTTCATGCAGGCGGTGGACCGCTACAAGGCGGTGGCGGTTCGCGGGGTGGTGGGAGGGCTCAAGCAAGGCACGATGCAGATGCGCTGGCGGGCACGGCAGAACGCGGTGCTGACGCAAAAAGAGCGTGTGGATGATGTGCCTGTTGTGGCCTCGAACCCGAAAGGGGATGCGGCTGCTTCGGCGGACAAAACCGTTACCCACGGTTGCCCGGTGTCGATGGTCACTGGCGAGGAATTGCTGACCCTCACCGATGGTGCGTTGGACGGGATCTTGCCGTTTGAGTGGACGCGGTTGTACCGCACCAGTGCTGT
>NZ_QODJ01000171.1:0-536 GCF_009935965.1 Pseudomonas sp. L13 | reverse complement strand
TGGCTGCCATTGACCGCGTCGGTGCTGGTGGCCGAGACTCGACCAGCGGCGACGTTGCTGATCTGCCGTTCGGCACCGACGGTGCCGACGCTGAGCACACCCACAGGCGCAGCACCGGCGAAGGTATACGTGGTGCCGTTGATCACGCTGCTAGCGGTGGCAGTGGCAGCGGTGGTAGTTGCGCCATTACCCAGGGCCAACGAGTTGGCGATGCTGGCGTTGGCGCCGTTGCCCAATGCAATAGCGTTGTCGGCCGAGGCGGTTGCCACTGGCCCGATAGCCATGCTGTCGTTGCCGCTGACAGTGCTGTCGCCTAGTGCCGAGCTGCTGTGGAAATACTTGATGCCCGCACCGTTAGTGACGATATTGCCCAGTTGGGTGCTGAAGCTGTTGCCCAGGTTGGTTATAGAAGTATTGAGGCTGGTGCCCAAATCCGTTACCGAGGTGTTGGTGGCATTCAACTGGCTGCCATTGACTGCCTCGGTGCTGGTGGCGCTCAAGGCGCCGGCGGCGACATTGGTCAAGGTCGTTGCAGT
>NZ_QODJ01000170.1:0-537 GCF_009935965.1 Pseudomonas sp. L13 | reverse complement strand
TTTGTGTTCTTTGCTGTCTGCTTGTCCTGACGCACCGATTCACTGCATTTTCCAGCAGAGATCACAGGCTGGGAGGATGACAGCTCGAATGTATTTCTCGTTGATTGCTGTTTTTTTCTGTCTGTTTGGATACTTCAGCATAGCTCGCGCTATTCAAAGACGAACCACAGTGGATGGTTTCTGTCCGGAGAGGCTGATGGTCGAACCATCCCATCGAGGCTGTTCCTCTGATGAAGACTGCCCTGGAGGGCACAAATGCTGTCGATTTGAATTTGGGCCTGTTTGCGTGCTGCCTGTTTTCATGAAGCCAGGTCAATGTCCCATACCGGAGATGATCCCACTCTGTGCTGATAGCTGTTTCAATGATGGCCAGTGTCCTGCCACACAGAAATGTTGCCCAACCACCGGTGGCTTTGCATGCAGTGAACCGCGTGGCCAGGGAAGAGGTCAGGCAACTTGCCATGGAAACGGTTCTGGCCAGGGAAGCGGCTATGGCCAGGGCGCGGGTCAGGGAAGCGGCTATGGCCAGGGCGCGGG
>NZ_QODJ01000169.1:0-538 GCF_009935965.1 Pseudomonas sp. L13 | reverse complement strand
CTTCCTTCTCAGCAGTCTGGTTCTTGTCAAGCCAACTGATGACTTCATTGCACTTGTCAAGGATCTTCTGCTTGTCCTCATCACTGATCTTGCCCTTTAGTTTCTCATCCTCAACAGTGGACTTCATGTTGAAGGCATAGGATTCCAGACCATTCTTGGCAGACACCTTTTCACGCTGCACATCATCCTCAGACTTGTACTTCTCTGCCTCCTGCACCATGCGCTCAATGTCTTCCTTGCTGAGACGACCCTTATCGTTGGTGATTGTGATTTTGTTCTCCTTGCCAGTGCTCTTATCAACAGCAGAAACATTCATGATGCCATTGGCATCAATGTCAAAGGTGACCTCAATCTGGGGAACACCACGAGGTGCAGGGGGGATTCCAGTAAGCTCAAACTTGCCCAGCAAGTTGTTATCCTTTGTCATTGCACGCTCACCCTCATAGACCTGAATGAGCACACCAGGCTGGTTGTCAGAGTAAGTGGTGAAAGTCTGAGTCTGTTTGGTTGGAATGGTGGTATTACGCTTGATAAGGAC
>NZ_QODJ01000168.1:0-551 GCF_009935965.1 Pseudomonas sp. L13 | reverse complement strand
GGCCAGTCCATCTCTGATCTTTTAGCACAGATATAGCCCTTTGTGTTTGTACAGGGCGAATCATTCCAGCATTTGTCAGAGGTCCAGTTGATCTCTCCACAGTTCTCAACATTCAGATTGTTAGGTTCACCAGTGCACCAGTTGTTGTAGTCATAATTAGTTCCATCACTCCACAACCACTCTCCTTCTTCCACAGCATCTTGAACACCAATCCAACATAGTGTAGTAGGAGAAGGCAACAGACCCAGCAGAAAAGAGTTTTCTTTTTCTTTGTTCACAGATGCAAGATGTGCACTCAGAGCAATACAGTTTCTCTCTGCTTCAATCCATGTAGCCGACTGAGAGAAGAACTTGTAGCATCGGGTTTCAAAATTTGTCCATCCATACTGGCATGGTCTACCTTTATCTGGTTTACCAGCTGCATTTCCCGTGGAGAACACGATGAACAGAAGCAGCAGACTTCTCAACATTGCCATGAACTTGGTTTTCAGATCACTGCCTTCAGAATCTCAAGAAAGATTTTGTGGTGTTCCAGAGAGAGCTCTGCTTTT
>NZ_QODJ01000017.1:0-87206 GCF_009935965.1 Pseudomonas sp. L13 | reverse complement strand
AAGTGACCCGCTGTAAAAGCGGAACCCTAAGTGGCCGTTACCGCAGGAATGGATATGTACTCGGTATAACAGTGTCGGCTGTCAGGCCGCCTTCGCGAGCAAGCCCGCACACAGTTTGATCGCGGGGCGTCAGATAGATAGGGGCCGGCTGTGAGGCCGTCATCGCAGGCAAGCCAGCTCCCACAGGTGATCGCATTTCAATGTGGGAGCGAGCTTGCCCGCGATGGCGTCAGCCCAGGCGACACAAGGCCTAAACCATCCCCCCGAGCTTCAGCTCGCTCTTCAGATAGGCATAGTAAATCGGCCCCGCCACCACCCCCGGCAAGCCGAACGCCGCCTCAAACACCAGCATCGCCAACAACAACTCCCACGACTTGGCACTGATCTGCCCGCCTACAATACGTGCGTTGAGGAAGTACTCGACCTTGTGGATCACGATCAAATACCCCAGCGCCGCCACCGCCACCCAGATCGACAGCGACAGCGCCACGATAGTGATCAGCGTGTTGGAAATCAGGTTGCCGATAACCGGCAGCAGGCCAAGCAGGAAGGTCAGCACGATCAGAGTCTTGGTCAACGGCAGGTGAATGCCACACAACGGCAGCACCACTGCCAGGAACACCGCGGTGAAGGCGGTGTTGAGCGCGGCGATCTTGATCTGGGCAAAAACGATATTGCGAAACGCCTGGACCAGCAGGTGCAGGCGGTCGAACAGCGCGGCGGCCAAGGGTTTGCGCTTGGTCAAGTCGGGCACGCGCTGCAAGGCGATGATCGCACCCAGCACCATGCCTATCAGCAAGGTGACGAACATGTGGGCGGCGTCTTTGCCGACCAGTTGCAGTTCGCTCAGGTGCTTGCTCAGCCAATCACCAATGGCGACGCGAAATTCCGCGGCGCTGGCGGGCAAATAGGCGTCAATGGACGGCGGCAATTGGCCGCGCGCGCGGTCAACCACGCCCATGAATTTATCCAGGGAAGCCCCGGGGTTTTCCGCTTCGTGGAGCAAGAAGCTGATGGCGCCGGCGAAGATCAAGGCCAGTACGCTGACGATCAGGGTGCCCAGCAAGGCCACCGCCAGCCAGCGTGCGCGCCGGCCTTCGATCAGGCGTTGCAGTTGAGGGGTGAGCATGTTGACCAGCTCATAGACCAACAGGCCGGCCAGCAGGCTGGGCAGCAATTTCAGCGGCAGTACCAGCAGCAACCCGCCGAAAATGATGATGTAGCTGGACAGCAACAACACATGACGCTGAGAAAACGTTGGCATACAGCCTCAAAACAAACGGCGTTGAAGGATGTTGTAGGAGCGAGCTTGCTCGCGAAAAACGCAAGAACGCCTCGTTTAGTCAGGGCGCCCGTGTGATCGTTCACGTTTTTCGCGAGCTTGCTCGCTCCTACAAAGGGGCTGTGTGCGAGTGTCGCAGCCTTCTATGGCCCGGGGCTATTATTTCTTCAGGCAGGTGCTCATGAAAGTTTTGCGTGCGTCACCGGCCAAGGCTTGGGTTTTCGCCGACGCATTGCAGTCTTTCATCTTCTGCTGCTGCGCGGTCAAGGTCTTGGCGTCGTTGGCGGCAGGTGCCGACAGGCAGGTCTTCATGAAAGTCTTGCGTTCATCGCCTTTGAGCGTCTTGGTGGTGGCTTCGGCATTGCAGGTGGTCATTTTGTTCTGCTGGGCAGTGGCGGCAAAACCCTGGGAACACATCAGCAGGCCCATCATCAACAACGGAATACGCAGCATCTTCATGGAGTTTTCTCCCTGTTACCGTGCCGACGGGCACGGCCTACAGCGCAGTGTAGTCAAAACCTGTTACAACTTCACCGGCCACGAATATTCGCCCGCCGGTATTGCTCCGGCGTGCAGCCGGCGTGGCGCTGGAACATGGCGATAAACGCCGAGGCGGTGCTGTAGCCCAGATCAAACGCCACGTGTTGCACGCTGCGGTCGCTGTCCAGCGCTTCGATGGCCGCCAGGTAGCGCAGGCGCTGGCGCCATTCGCCAAAGCTCATGCCCAGCTCGCGCACAAACTGGCGCGCCAGGGTGCGCTCGCTCACATGCACCTGCTGGGCCCATTGCGCCAGCGGGCGGTTGTCTCCCGGCTCGGCCTGCATGCCCTCCAAGACCCCAAGCAACCCAGGGTGGCGGGCGTAGGGCAGGAAGCAGTCGTGGACCGGCGCCTGCCGGAGCTGGTCCACCAGCACTTGGGCCAGGCGGATGTCGGCATCGGTTCGCGGCGCATTGACGTCGCGCAGGGCGAAATCCTTGAGGATCGCTTTGAGAATGTCGCTGATCGCCAGCGTGCAAGGCTGCTGCGGCAACTGCTCGCACAGCTGCGGCGCCAGGCCCACAGAGTGGTAGACAATCGCCTCGGCATTGTAGGAGCTGTGCTCGGTATGCGGCGGCACCCATACCGCGTACTGCGGTGGCGACATGAAGCGATTGCCCGCCACTTCCATGCGCATCACGCCGCTGGCCGAGTAATCCAGCGAACCCCAGGTGTGCTGGTGCGGGGTGCATTCGGTGTCCGGGGCAAAATCGGAATACCGAAAGTACACAGGGCTTGGCAGGCGGGCGAAATCGGGCAGGCGTACGGTGTGTCGGGGCATGTTGTCTGGATTCAACGCTCGGTTGTCTGGATCGCAGTATAGGCTTCGATCCAGACAGAGGATAATCCTGCCTCGTCAACACACTGGGTTTCTTTTCAATGCAATACGCGTATCCGCTGCTGGCTATCTTTATCTGGGCCGGCAACACCGTGGTCAACAAATTGGCCGTGGGCTCGATCTTCCCGGCTGAAATCGGCTTTTACCGCTGGCTGTTCGCAGCGTTGCTGTTTACGCCGTTCATGCTCAAGCCGGTGATCGCCCACTGGCCGCAGATCCGCCCCAACCTGGGCAAGATCTTTATCCTCGGCGTACTCGGCATGGCGGTGTATCAAAGCCTGGCCTATTACGCCGCGACGCTGACCAGCGCCACCAACATGGGCATCATCCTGTCGCTGATGCCGTTGATGGCTCTGACCGCCGCGATCATCAGCCTTGGCCAACGCCTGACCTTTGGCGCCTTGACCGGCGCGGTGCTGTCGTTCGCAGGCGTGGTCGTGGTGGTGTCGGCCGGCAGCCTGGGCGCGCTGCTGCAACATGGGGTCAACCTGGGCGACGGCATGATGCTGATTGCCACGCTGGCCTACGCGGTCTACAGCACCCTGCTGAAAAAATGGCAGCTGCGCCTGCCGCCGTTGGTGCTCCTGTATTTGCAGGTGCTGGTGGCGGTGGTGGTGCTGTTTCCGCTGTACCTGTTCTCGGCCAAGGCAGGACTGGGTTGGGCGAATATCCCGCTGGTGCTGTATGCGTGCCTGCTGGCGTCGATGCTGGCGCCGTTGGCGTGGATGCACTCGGTGAAGACCCTGGGGCCAAGCCGCACCACGTTGTTTTTCAACCTGCTGCCGTTGATTACCGCGCTGATTGCCGCGCTGGTGCTCAAGGAAGAGTTGGCGCTGTATCACCTGGTGGGTGGTTTGCTGACCTTGGGTGGCGTGATTTTGTCGGAGCGTTGGACCACGCCGGTTAGCCGTCGAGCCTGTGTGGCCTGAAACATCGCTATCGCAGGCAAGCCAGCTCCCACATTTGAAAGACATTCCCCTGTGGGAGCTGGCTTGCCTGCGAAGAACGATAACGCGGTACCCCGGCTAAACCCCGGCCGCCTTCAGCCGCCGGGCATGCTCGACAAACAAGCGGATCGGCTCGGCCCCCTTGCCCACCAGCCCCAGGGATTGGTTGACGATATCGAAATGGTCCAGGGCGTAGTCATCGCCGATCACCGTGCCCAGGTGTGAGCTGTAACGCCCGACCAGGCCGTCACACTGGCCCTTCTCCCGCACAAAGCTGCGGGCGAACCAGCGGCAGCTGCGATTCGTCCCATCCAGCAGGTTGCGCCCGCGGTCGGTCTTGCCCGGCTGCAAGGTGCCAGACCACGAGTAATAGCGCACACCATTGACCTCCTCCACTCCCTGCCCGCCCCATTCCTGGGGCAACCCCTGGGGATATTGGCGATTGAACAGCGCCACGCCCGCGCTGGTCAGGGACTGATGCGAGGCCGACAGATCGGCCTTGAAGGGTGGCCCGCGATAGCCGGTTTCCAACAGGCCCATCACCCAGGCGGCCAAGTGAAAGGCCGCGCTCATCAGCCGGCCTTTGACGCTGTCGACCGGGTAATGGGCGTGGATATGATCGGCCAGTTCCGAGCCATGGTTGGGCCCGGCCACCGAGGTCACCGAGGCCACCCATTGCGGGCGCGTGGCCGCCGCATAACGAGCGGTGAGCGAGCCCTGGCTATGCCCGATCAGGTTGACCTTGTCGGCGCCGGTCTCGCGCAGAATCCGCTCGATCTGCACCAGCAACTGCTCACCGCGCACCTCGCTGGAATCCAGCGGCGCGACTTGCACGGCAAACACCTGCGCCCCGCCAGCCCGCAGCGCCGGGACGATGCCGTACCAGTAAGGGAACCACCCCAGGCGTACAAAACCCAGCATGCCGGGCACCAATACCAAGGGGTAACGTGTAGCTAACGACTGCGGCATGGGGCGAACGTCCTTGATCCAGACGGAATAAAGTCAGGCTAGCCCACGCCCGCGACCAGAAGATGACACCCGCAGGCAAATCCAATAAAACTTTTTGCGCCGCCCAGGACTCACACCTGATAACGACCTCGCCGGCAGAGCGTGGCGTACAACCGGATTAGCCCCAGGAGATTGAAATGACTCAAGCACAATTGACTGACGTTGCGACCCTGCGCAGCCGCGCCCGCCAGAACGTCGAAAACGGCGCCGTGACCGAAGGCTACGACGCCGACCGCGAAGAAATAATCCGCCTGCTCAACGAGTCGCTGGCCACCGAACTGGTCTGCGTGCTGCGCTACAAGCGTCACTACTTCATGGCCAACGGCCTCAAGGCCAGCGTGGCTGCCGATGAGTTCCTGGAACATGCCACTCAGGAAGCCGAGCACGCCGACAAACTGGCCGAACGCATCGTGCAGCTGGGCGGCGAGCCGGAGTTCAACCCCGACCTGCTGTCCAAGAACTCCCATGCGCAATACGTGGCAGGCAACACCTTGAAGGAAATGGTCTACGAAGACCTGGTGGCCGAGCGGATCGCAGTAGACAGCTACCGCGAGATCATCCAGTACATCGGTGATAAAGACCCGACTACCCGTCGCATCTTCGAAGACATCCTCGCCCAGGAAGAAGAACACGCCGACGATATGGCGGATATTCTGCAAGACCTGTAACCACTAACACCGCAACATCCCCCCTGTGGGAGCGGGCTTGCCCGCGATAGCGTTGGATCAGTTGATAAATCATTGACTGATACTCCGCTATCGCGGGCAAGCCCGCTCCCACAGTTACTTCACGGTCTTGGGCGCCTTGCCTTCCTTCATCTGTTGCAGCAACGGTGCGCACTCATTGGGCTCACCACCGCTTGGGGCCACCAAGGCGAGCAAGCCGGCGGCCGGTCCGGCAATCACACCCAACGCGACCATGCCGGCCCCGCGCAGGGCCAGCGGGATGGCCTTGACCCCGGCATTGGGTTTGATGAACGGGCCGTTGACGTACAGCGGTGAACGCAGGGAGAACAGGCGAAAGCCCTTGGATTCCGGCGTGATGGTCAGGTCCAACTGCTCAGTGGCCATATTCGCGGTGCCATCGATGTAGATGATCGCGTTCTCGGTATCGAACACAAACAGCCGCGTGGTCGCCAGGCCGGTCTTGATGCCGAAGTCCGCCGCCGCGCAGTTGATCTTCACTTCCTCGTCGCCGAACAGCCGGCCCACCACGTAGTTGCCCACGTTGAGCCCGGCGATTTCCATCAGGCTACGGCTGATGGCGCCATCGTTGATGAGCATCTTCAGGTCACCGCTGGACGTGCCCAACAGTGCCGCCACCGAGTTACCGCGCCCGGCAATATCGGCATCACCGTTGAGTTCACCAAAGCTGGTTTTCATCGGCTCGAAGGTCGGGAACAGCTGCTTGAGCTTGAAATTACGCGCCGTGAGTTTGGCGCGACCTTCCATCGGCGTGGTGCGACCGTTCAAGCGAATCTGCGCATCGAGCTTGCCACCGGCCACGCCGAAGCGCAGGGGTTCGAGGCTCAGTTGGCCGTCGTTGAGCACCAGGTGGGTATAAAGGTCGGTGAAAGGCAAGTCGGCACTGTGCACAATGCGCTTGCCGGTGAACTCGACGTCGGCATCCATATCGTGCCAACGCTCGGTGCGGAACTCCTCAACCGGCAGCACCTTGGTCGCCGGCTGTTTGCTTTCACCGCCACGGGCTTTTTGCTTGGCGTTGGAGTCCGCGCCGATCAAAGGTGCCAGGTCATCCATCAGCAGTTGGTTGGATACCAGCGCGCCACTGAGCTTGGGCCGTGGCTGGCTAGCGACATAGGCCAGGTCGCCGTGGATGTCACTGTTGCCGATCTTGCCGTTGAAGTTCTCGTAGCGGAAGGAGGCGCCGCTGGCTTCATGCAGTTTGGCGATCAGATGGCCGTCGGTGGAATAGGCCGGCGAGTCCGGCAGGGTCACGCCGGTCAGCGGGTACAGGTTGCCCAGACTGCTGCCCGAAAGCTTCAGGCGCAGGTCCAGGGCGCCGAGGTTCAGTGGGTCGGTCAGGGTGCCGGCTAGAGCGATGCTCGTGTCCGCGATCTTGACCTGGGCTTGCAGCGGGAACGGCTTGGCCGCGTCCTGCAAGGCCAGCAAGCCACCGATCTTGCCCGTGCCCGCAAGCTTCTGCCCGTGGTACTGGCCTTTGACCTTGAGGCCGAACGCATAGTCCTGGGGCGCCGAGCCTTTTTCCAGGGCCTTCTTGGCGTCGGCGTCGCCGACGATTTCACCAAAGGGGATCGGCTTGCCCAGCGGGTCGATGATCACATCCAGCTGAGTCTTGAGGGTCTGATCGTCGAGGGTCACATGGCCTTTGTCGAAACCGATGGCGCCAATGTCAACCACCCAGTTGGACGGTTCGGCGTTGGGGTCCTTGGGGTCGAACTTGAAGGTCCAGTTGGCGCGGCCATCCGCCAGGCGCTGCAACTGGGCACTGGGTTCGGTGAGGTCGATGCGCGGGATCACCACACGCTGCACCAGCAAGGCCAGGGGCGATATGCGCAGCTCAACCTTCTTGAGCGTGACCATCTGCGGTTGTTTCGACCAATCGGGGTTACCCAGGGTCAGGTCTTCGGCAATCACATGGGGCCACGGCACCCAGGCGCGCCAGCCGCCTTCATCGGGCTCACGCTGCCACACCACGGCGAGGTTGCCGTTAATGGCGAACGGACGATGCAGTTCTTCGGAGACCTTGGCATTGAGGGGGGGCTTGATGCGGTTCCAGTCGAAAAACACCAACACCAGTACCACGATGGCCATTAACAGAACGAAGCTGGCGCAGCTCCAAGCGAGAATTTTACGAGTGCGCGTCATTGCACAGGACTCCTGAATACGACTGGCTGGGCGACAGCCTTTTAAACAGCTTATAGGACTACGACTGGCAAAGTGCCTGGGGGTTTAACGCAACGGCGGATTTAGCCGAAAAAAGCGATTTTCCTGATCAACCAGACCATTTTTCCCATCGACGATGCACCATTGTTACCCAGGTTCGTGTCGAAAATACCCACATCGGTGCAAAGCCGCGGGCTTGAGAGGCTCGGTCTAGAGCCTTTGGCGAGAACAATCAATTCTGTTGATTATTACCATTGTGTTTATGAACTTTTATATCGACTTATCAAGGGTAACATTAGCCCTGTACCCACTTTATCGCCCTCCCTAGGAGCAACCATCATGAAACGCCAATTACTCGCTACCGTTCTGTTATCTGTCCTGGCTTCCAGCGCTTTTGCCCTGCCAGCTGCCGAACAGGCCACCCCACAGAACAAAGCCCAAGCCGTGCAAACCAGCCAAACCGTGGCTCGCAGCGGTTCGCAAGAAGACGAAAACCGTGACTACGCCAAAGGCGCCGTAGCTGAAAATGGCTACAACCGTCTGCAAGAGAAAGGTTTGGTCGAAGGCGGTGCTGAACAAGCCAACAAACGCGCCTACACCGAAGGCGTTGCTGAAGGCGGTGCCGACCGTCTGCAAGAACTGCATCAAGCACAGAGCTAAGCCTGTGGTGGCCCAGAAAAAAGCCCGATCTGCTGATCGGGCTTTTGCTTTTATATAGACCGCGTCACGCCCCGCCCCTGCCAAGTTCGACGCCGGCAAAGCGCTTTTGCTAGAGTGCGTCGCTGTACTTGCCGACAAAGCTCATCCGCTCATGCTGCCCCGCGCCGAACAAAAGCAACAGACCCGCCTCGCCCTGATGGACGCAGCCCGCCATCTGATGGAGTGTGGCCGTGGGTTTGGCAGCCTGAGCCTGCGTGAAGTGGCCAAGACCGCAGGTATCGTGCCCACCGGTTTCTACCGCCATTTCGCCGATATGGACCAGCTCGGGCTGGTGTTGGTCAGCGAAGTCGGCCAGACCTTCCGCGCCACGATCCGCCTGGTGCGCCACAACGAATTCGTGATGGGCGGCATCATCGATGCCTCGGTGCGCATCTTTCTCGATGTGGTCTCGGCCAACCGTTCGCAATTTCTGTTTCTGGCCCGCGAACAGTACGGCGGCTGCCTGGCCGTGCGCCAAGCCATCGCCGCCCTGCGCGAAGACATCACCCGCGACCTGGCCGCCGACCTGACGCTGATGCCCAAGTTGCAGCACCTGGATGCGGAAGGTTTGCATGTGATGGCCGACCTGATCGTCAAGAGCGTGTTCGCCACCCTGCCCGATATCATCGACCCACCGGCCCACGCCTTGCCGGCCCACCTCACACCCCAGGCGAAAATCACCCAGCAACTGCGCTTTATCTTTATCGGCCTCAAGCATTGGCAAGGGCTGGGCAGCACCGAATAACGCAATCAACCCGCCGTGTGGAAACGCTTGGCAGTGGTGTAGTGCTTGTTCCAGTAGCGATTGCTCAATGAGTCGATACGGATGGTTTTGCCGGTGCGCGGCGAATGGATGAATTTGCCTTGGCCGATGTAAAGGCCGACATGGCTGACCTGGCCGCGCCCATTGCCTTTGAAAAACACCGCATCCCCTGGCTTTAATGCATTGCGCTTGATGGTCGCCGCCGATGAGCGGTGCATGGCCGTGGTGGTGCGCGGTATCTGGATATTGGCCTGGGTCTTGAACAGGTACACCAGGAAGCTGCTGCAATCGAAGCCCTGCTCCGCCGAAGTACCGCCCCACTTGTAGGGCGTGCCCAGCAACTCATGGGCACGATCGATCACGTCGTCGATAGAAGCTGGCTTGATACTTTGCAGCGACGAACCGAAGGTGGCGCGGGGCTGAAAGTTGGCCGATGCCGATGAAATAAAGAAGGTCAGGCTGACCAGGCATATACAGAAAATTGATCGAAGCATGATAAACGTCGCGGTGGCATTAAACAGGGCGCATAGCCTAAAGAACCCGCAGGTAATCTCATGAACTCCAAATCCTGATGACTCGTAGGAAAAATCCTAAAAAATACCTACTGAGAAAAAGATGAAAGAAATTTCATCAAGCTGAGCGCCGCCATCAACGCAAAACGCCCTTCGTCGGTGCTATAAACATCGGCACGCACCAAATTGATACACGCACCGAATTATCCGACGCCCTATTGAGCAGCATGCCTGCCTGACTACAGGGAATTCCTACTCAATTCCATGATTGGCAAGCCCCTTGCTCTAGGTCTTTCATCGCTCACAGCTGGAAGCTCTCTGATGCTGGTGATACACCGCCGAATCGCCCCCCAAGCCCTCTGGGCCGCCGAGTTGCTGCTCAACTTCGAAGCCCGCAGCAAAAGCCGCCTGCGCTGTTTCAGTGCCGACGGTGAAGACGTCGGCCTGTTTTTGGAGCGGGGCCAGCCGCCCTTGCACGATGGCGAATTCCTACAGGCAGAAGACGGACGCGTCGTACGGGTGTGCGCCCGTCCTGAACAACTGCTGCACGTCACCTGCCGCAATGCCTTCGAGCTGACCCGCGCCGCGTATCACCTGGGCAACCGCCACGTGGCCCTGCAAGTCGGTGACGGCTGGCTGCGCCTGCTCGATGACTACGTGCTCAAGGCCATGCTTGAACAGCTAGGCGCCGATGCGCAGACCATCGAAGCGCCGTTTCAACCCGAGCACGGCGCCTATGGCGGTGGCCATCATCATTCACGCCATGGCGATGAAGACTTCAACTACGCGCCCAAGCTGCATCAGTTCGGCGTGCGTCTATGAACCCAGCCTGGGCGCTGCTGCGCCTGGCCAGTCCGCAATTGCCGATTGGCGGCTACAGCTATTCCCAGGGCCTGGAAATGGCGGTGGACAACGGCCGTGTGCAGGATGCCGCGAGCGCCCGACGCTGGATCAGTGACCAGTTGCTGCTCAACCTGGCGCGTTTCGAAGCGCCGCTGTTGCTCGCCCATTGCCGCGCAGCCGTCGAGCAGGACTGGGCGCAACTGGCGCAGTGGTGCGACGAGCACCGCGCCAGCCGTGAGACCCGCGAGCTGTATCAGGAGAGCCGCCAGATGGGCTACTCCCTGCAACAACTGCTCAACGGCTTGCCGGAACTGGACGACAGCGCCCGTGACTTTCTCGCCCAACGCGACGAACCGCACCTGGCCCTTGGCTGGGCCTTGGCCGCGCGCGCCTGGCACATCAGCGCCGACGACGCCCTTGCCGCCTGGCTGTGGAGCTGGCTGGAAAACCAATTGGCCGTGCTGATGAAAACCCTGCCATTGGGCCAGCAAGCCGCCCAGCGCCTGACCAGCGAACTGCTGCCATTGCTGCAACAAGCCCAGCAGGATGCCGAACGCATTAACCCTAACCATTTAGGCAGCGCCGCTTTTGGCCTGTCCCTGGCGTGCATGGCCCATGAGCGCCAGTACAGCCGCCTGTTCCGTTCCTGATTGTGGAGAAGCACATGAACACACAACCCCTGCGCGTCGGTATCGGCGGCCCGGTAGGCTCGGGCAAGACCGCCCTGACCCTGGCCCTGTGCCTGGCGCTGCGCGATCGCTATAACCTGGCGGTGGTCACCAACGATATCTATACCCGCGAAGACGCCGACTTCCTGGTGCGCAACCAGGCCCTGGCGCCGGAGCGCATCATCGGCGTGGAAACCGGTGGCTGCCCGCACACGGCGATTCGCGAAGATGCCTCGATCAACCTGGAGGCCGTGGACCAACTCAACCGCCGTTTTCCCGGCCTGGACCTGATTCTGGTGGAGTCCGGCGGCGACAACCTGTCGGCCACCTTCAGCCCGGAACTGTCGGACCTGACCATCTATGTGATCGATGTGTCTGCGGGCGACAAGCTGCCGCGCAAGGGCGGGCCCGGTATTTGCAAATCCGACCTGCTGGTGATCAACAAGATCGACCTGGCCCCGCTGGTCGGTGCCTCGCTGGAACTGATGAACAGCGACACCCAACGCATGCGCAACGGCAAACCCTTTGTGTTCAGCAACCAGAAAACCGGGGTCGGCCTGGACGACATCGTCGCCTTCATCGAACGCCAGGGCCTGCTGACCACCGCCTGACCAACCCATAAGGAACCTGTCCATGAGACTCAACAGACTTTTCGCCGCCGCCGCGCTGCTGCTGGCCCCGGCCCTGGCCTTCGCCCATCCGGGCCATGGCGACAATGGCCTGGTAGCCGGTATCAGCCACCCCCTGGGCGGCCTCGATCACTTGCTGGCCATGGTTGCGGTGGGCCTCTGGGCGGCCCAGCAAAAAGGCGCCGCGCGCTGGGCGCTGCCGTGCACCTTTGTCGGCACCATGCTGATCGGCGGCGTGCTGGGTTTTGAAGGGCTGCAACTGCCGGCGCTGGAAAGCGGAATTGCCGCCTCGGTGCTGGCGTTGGGCCTGGCGGTAGCATTGGCGGTACGGCCGCCGCTGTTCGTGGCCGTGGGCGCCACGGCCTTGTTTGCGCTGTTTCACGGCGTGGCCCATGGCCTGGAGCTGCCGGATATGACCAGCCCTTGGGCCTATGCTGCCGGGTTTGTGGGGGCGACTGCGGCGTTGCATGCTGCGGGTTATGCGGTGGTGCGCTTTTTGCCGGCAGCTGCAGCGCCATTGGTGCGAGTGGCCGGGGCGGCTTCGGCGGCGACTGGGGTTTGGTTGCTGGCGGGCTGATCTTCAGCGACTGCAAGGGCCTCATCGCAGGCAAGCCAGCTCCCACATATGAGAGGGTTCACACTTCAAAAATGTGGGAGCGGGCTTGCCCGCGATAGCGCCAGTACAAACACCACCGATCCCAAGCCTGCTACCATGCGCGGCAAACACCCCTGCCGTGACGACGCCAGCCAATGCCCATCGCTTCCCCCTCTTCCCTGACGCCTGTGCTCACGCACTTCCATGACCTGATCGTGCCGCTCTGGCAAGGCCCGGGCTGGAATGCCGACCTGGCACTGCCCTTTGAGGCCCTGGACGCCGACCACCAGCCACTGCCCCCCCAGCGCTATCGCGCCATGGCCTGCGCCCGACAGTTGTACCTGTTCGCCAGCCTGATCGGCGAGCCCGGCGCGGCTTTCGCCGAAGAACGTGCGGCGGCGCTGTTTCGCTCCCTGCAACGGCACTTTCATGATGCCGAACACGGTGGCTGGTTCTACAGCATCGACCCCGCCGGCCAGCCGCTGGACAAGCGCAAAGACCTCTACACCCACGCCTTCATTATTTTTGCCTGCGCCCATTACTGGGCCAAGGTGCGTGAACCGTTGGTAGAGTCGGTGCTCAACGCCGCCCTGGAAGTCGTCGCCCAACGTTTTGCCACCGGCGACGGCTTGTACGAGGCGGTACTGGAGCGCAATTGGGCCTCGCTCAACTCAGGCCCCTTGCAAAACCCGCTGATGCACCTGGCCGAAGGTTTCCTGGCAACGCTCGCGGTACGCGAGGACGCCCAGGTACAAGCGGCCCTGCTGGCATTGGCGACGGCCATGCAGCAACGCTTTATCGACCGCGAGCACGGCGTGATGATGGAGAAACCTTTGGGCGCTGTGGATAACTGGTTTGAGCCGGGGCACCAGTTCGAATGGTTCTTTTTGCTCGAATCTTCAGCTGTGCTGCGCGGCACTGCGCTGCATGGCTCGCTGACACGGGCATTTGCCTATGCCGAGCACAAGGGTGTGGATAAGTTAAGCGGCGCGGTCAGCGGCATGCTCGCGCTGGATGGCACGGTGCGCGACGGTACCCAACGGATCTGGGCGCAGGCGGAATACCTGCGGGCACTGACCTTGCGGCCAGGCAGCGAAGCGGTGCTGTTGCGTCAGTTGCAGGCGTTGCAACAGCGCTTTTTGCATGCAAAGGGTTGGCACGAATGCCTGGATGCCGAGGGTAAGGTGAGCCGAAGGGATATGCCTTCGACTACGCCTTATCATTTGGCAACTTGCTATCAGGGTTTGGTCCAGCATCTGGGCTGACCTGCTGGGCCCCATCGCAGGCAAGCCAGCTCCCACATTTTACTGTGGGAGCTGGCTTGCCTGCGATAGCCTCACCTCGGTCTAACAGACTTTATGCAATCCACTTGCGGTCGCCTGTAAAACTGATCGTCAACCACCGCGCCGCATCCGCCGCCCCCAGCCCTGTGGATATCTCCTCACGCAGCCCATCGAGGGTGGCGACGTTATCCACCGGGTAATCCGCTGGCAGCACCACATGAATCTCGATAAACCGCGCGCGCCCGTGCTTCTGCACATAGGACACGTAGTCGTCGAAACCATGCTTGGCCTGCGCCGCGTCCATCACTTCGCGGACCTTGTCGTCCAAGTGATCCGGTGCGATACCCAATACTTCGCGCAACGCCGGGCGCAAAATCTTGAATGCCGGCGCCAGCATGCTCAGGGCCAGCAGGATCAGGATCAATGGGTCGACGTAGACCGCCCACTCGCCATAGCCCTGGGACTTGAGCAACAGCGCGGCCAGGAAGCTGATCAGCAAGCCCACCGACAGCATCGCGTCCACCAGCCAGCTGATGTTGTCGAACTGAATCAACGACGATTTGAGTGTGCGATTGCGGTAGCGCACATAGAAGAAGTAGGCGAACTCCACGACGGTAAACACCGCCGCATAAACGATCACCAGCCCCAACTCGATTTCGCGCCCGCCATTGATAATGCCGAACACGCCATTGAGGAACGCGTAGATGGCTATCAGCAGCAGGAAACTGCCTTCTATCAGCAGCACCATCGGCTCCAGGTGCCAATAGCCGAACTGGAACCGCTCGTTGCTTTTCTTGGCGATCAGCTTGGCCGTGATCAGCATCAACACCTTGATGGCGGTGGCGATCAACGAGAAAAAGCCGTCGAACAGAATGGATTGGGCGCCGGATATCACACCCGTGACAATCCCGGCGATCGCGACTGCGAACATCAGGATGGTCGATTGTTTGAGCAGTGCCTGCTCACCTCGGTTACTCACATTGCCTCCTGTCAAAACCTTTAAACCGCTGGGTGCGGTGGGGTTTTCAGGCGCAGAGTGTACCTTATGCCGCATTTTGGCCGATTTGCCACCATTTACTGTAGGAGCGAGCTTGCTCGCGAAAAACCTGAGCGCGCCGCGTGTATTCAAGATACCCGCGTCATCGTTAGCGTTTTTCGCGAGCAAGCTCGCTCCTACAGTGTGTCACGCAGGTGCTTAGCCCTTGGCCCCACGCTCAATCGCAAACCCAGCCCAGGTCTGGCTTACCGGCATCAACTCCAGGCGGTTGATGTTCACGTGCGCCGGGGTGTTCATCACCCAGAAAATCGTGTCGGCAATATCCTGCGGCTGGATCGGCTCGGCCCCGGCATAGGTGGCGTCGTAACGCGCCTGGTCACCGCCAAAGCGCACCAAGGAGAACTCGCTCTCACACAGGCCCGGCTCGATGTTGGTCACCCGTACGCCGGTGCCTTGCAGGTCGCAGCGCAGGTTCAACGAAAACTGCTTCACGAACGCCTTGGAACCGCCGTACACATGGCTGCCCGGGTACGGGTAGTTACCGGCGATGGAGCCCAGGTTGACGATCCCGGCGCCGCGGCCATGGGCGATCAGGCGCGGCAGCAGCAGGTGGGTGGTGGTCAGCAGGCCCTTGATGTTGGTATCGACCATGGTTTCCCAATCGTCGAGGTCGCACTTGGGCGCCGGGTCAGTGCCCACGGCGAGACCTGCGTTGTTGATCAGGCCGCGCAGCGTGGCGAACGACGGCGGCAAGTTGGCGATGGCCTCCTCCATGCCTTTGCGGTCGCGCACATCCACCACCAGGCCATGCACTTCGGTCTGCTTGGAAAGCTCTTCGACCAAGGCATTCAAGCGCTCGGCACGACGACCGGTGAGCACCAGTTTCCAGCCGGCCTCGGCAAAACGACGAGCACAGGCTTCGCCGAAACCTGAAGTAGCGCCAGTGATAAACAGCGTGTCGGACATAGTGTTCTCCTTGCGGGCATCGGGAAAAAAACAGCCAGCAGAATGCCCTTACGCCGCCGTTGCGGCAACCGCTATGCACGCACATGCCTGCGCGACTGGTCATTTTTTAATCAACACTGTTAAAGCCTTATAAACCGTGGCTTGCAGCCATATGCGCGCAGGTTATCCACAACTGCGCCCACAGTCTTTGGGGGCAAGTGCAAACGGCTCAAAGCCGCTGTGTACAAGGGTTGCAGGCGGTTTTAGAAAGTTTTTTGCTTGACCTGGGGGAGCGCCTATGTAGGCGCTGACAACTGCAGAAAAACACAACGATGGCTCCAGGCCAGTCATTCCGGCCCCTGCGTGCGTCTTTCCAGAGTTTAATCACAGACTTATCCACAGGCTGGAATGACTTATTTCATTCATATACCTGTGTCTTTAAACAGGTTGACAAACCCCTGGGGCGCTCGTGAAAAACACACTGGTCAAAAAACAACCACAGAGCTGTAAGCCACGTCGTTAAAGGCTTTCAGCCAGCTACTCCCACGTTACCCACAGCCGGTTCCACAGTGGATGGGGACAAGTCAAAACTGTGACAAAACAGGGATTTGCGGCGGCTATATGTCGCGCTTTTGAGGTGGGCTGGATTTGTTTTCCACAATTTGGTTGAGCGCTTGTGGACATCCCAAAAACAAATGTGGGAACCGGCCTTGGGTGGGAGCTGGCTTGCCTGCGATGCGGCCACCTCGGTATGTCAGCTAAACCGAGGTGATGCTATCGCGGGCAAGCCCGGCTCCCACATAAGGCCCGGTTCCCACAGGGTTGATGCGCCTGGATCTTAGGTCAGTGACCGCCCAGGTAGGCGTTGCGCACGTCCTCGTTCACCAGCAACTCCTTGCCGGTGCCGGTCAGGCGGATCTCACCATTGACCATCACATAGGCCCGGTCCGACAAGCGCAGCGCATGGTTGGCGTTCTGCTCCACCAGGAAGATGGTCATCCCGGTGGACGCCAGCTCGCGCAAGGTGGAAAAGATCTGCTTCACCACAATCGGCGCCAACCCCAGGCTTGGCTCATCGAGCAGCAACAACTTGGGCCGGCTCATCAGCGCACGGGCGATGGCGAGCATTTGCTGCTCGCCACCGGACATGGTCATCGCCCGCTGGTTGCGCCGCTCCTTGAGCCTGGGGAACAGCTCGAACATGCGCTGCATGTCTTCACTGGCGAACTTGTCGCCAATAGGGATGGTGCCCATCAGCAGGTTTTCCTCCACGGTCATGTCGGGGAACACCCGCCGCCCTTCCGGCGACTGCGCAATGCCGTTGGAAGCGATGTAGTGGGACGACTTGTGAGTAATGTCGACGCCGTTGTAGAGAATCTGCCCCGACTCGGCCCGAGGCTGGCCGAAGATCGACATCAGCAACGTGGATTTACCCGCGCCATTGGAGCCGATCAGGCTGACGGTTTCGCCTTCGTTGATGTGCAGCGAGACTTTTTTCAGGGCCTGGATCGGGCCGTAGAACACGTCCAGGTCCTTCATTTCGAGGATAGGTGCACTCATACCAACTCCTCTTCATCCGCGCCCAGGTAGGCGGCGATCACTTTCGGGTCGTTGCGGATCGCGTCCGGGCCGCCTTCGGCGATCACGTTGCCGTGGTCCAGCACCACAATATGGTCGGAAATACTCATCACCATGCCCATGTCGTGTTCGATCAGCACCACCGTAAGGTCGTGTTCGTCGCGCAGCAGGCGAATCATCGCGCTGAGAGCTTCGGTTTCCTGAGGGTTGAGACCCGCTGCCGGTTCGTCCAGGCAGATGATCTGCGGCCGCGTGCACATGGCGCGGGCGATCTCCAGGCGGCGCTGCTGGCCGTAGGAGAGCTCGCCGGCCAGGCGGTTGGCGCAGTCCACCAGGTCGACCACTTCCAGCCAGTAGAACGCGCAGTCCAGCGCATCGCTTTCGGCCTTGCGGTAGCCCTTGGTGTTGAGGATGCCGGCAAGCATGTTGCGGTTGACCCACATGTGCTGGGCCACCAGCAGGTTTTCCAGCACCGACATTTCCTTGAACAGGCGAATGTTCTGGAAGGTGCGCGCAAGGCCGGCGCGGTTCACCAGGTGGGTGCCGCCGAACATTTTGTAGTACACACGGCTGAGGAAGCTTTTTGGCGACACGAAGTCGGTGGCCTCAAAGCGCTCACCGAGCAGTTGGATCACGTTGGTTTGCTTGCCTCGCACGTTGAGTTCGATCTTGCCGCCACTGGCTTTGTAGAAGCCGGTGAGGCAGTTGAACACCGTGGTCTTGCCGGCGCCGTTGGGGCCGATCAGGGCGAAGATCGAGTTGCGTTTGACCTGCAGGCTCACATCACTGAGGGCCTTGATGCCACCGAAGTGCATCATCAGGTGCTCCACGGAGAGGACGACTTCTTTGCTCATGGCGCTACCCCCTTGCGTGGCGTCACGCCGGTACGGCTGATGCGAATCAAGCCGCGCGGTCGCCAGATCATCATCACCACCATCAACACGCCAAACAGCAGCACACGGTATTCAGAGAAGCTGCGCAGCAATTCAGGCGCCACGGTCAGCACAAACGCGGCGATCACCACGCCGACCGTCGAGCCCATGCCGCCCAACACCACGATGGCGAGGATCAACGCCGACTCGAAGAAGGTAAACGACGACGGGTTGACGAAGCCCTGGTAGCTGGCAAAGAACACCCCGGCCAAACCGGCCGTGGACGCACCAATGGTGAAGGCCGAGAGCTTGACCAGCACATGGTTCAGGCCCATGGAGCGGCAGGCGATTTCATCTTCGCGCAGGGCTTCCCAGGCGCGGCCGACCGGCATGCGCGTCAGGCGATGCTTGATGTACAGCACGGCCAGCACCACCAGAAACAGCACGATGTAGATGAACATGAACTTGATGTTGGGGTTGTAATCGATGCCGAAAAACTCGTGAAACGGAATGCCGCCATCTTTGGCGCGCTTGCCGAACTCCAGGCCCAGGAAGGTCGGTGACGGCACGGGCATACCGTTCGGGCCGCCGGTGAACGACAGCCAGTTGTTGAGCACCAGGCGAATGATTTCACCAAAGCCCAGGGTCACGATGGCCAGGTAATCACCGTGCATTCGCAGCACCGGGAAACCGAGTATGCACCCCGCCAGCGCCGCCGCGATGGCCGCCAGTGGCAGCACGCTCCAGAAGCCCAAGCCCAGGTATTGATAACCCAGCGCCAGGCCGTAGGCACCGATGGCGTAGAAGGCCACGTAACCCAGGTCGAGCAGGCCCGCCAGGCCCACCACGATGTTCAACCCCAGGCCGAGCAACACGTAGATCAGCCCCAGGATCACCACGGTGAGCAGGTACTTGTTGGCAAAGATCGGGAACACGATGGCGATCACGATCAGCGCCGGGATGATCCAGCGCAGCCGCGACTTGTAGTCCGGTGGCAGCACGTGCACACCGGAGCCGCTGCTCTCGAACCCCTGCAGGATCTTCACGCCCTTGGGGGTTTGCAGGAACAGGCTCAGGGCAAAGCGCCCGGCCATGACGATGGCGACCAGCACGGCCACCCGCGCAGGTTCCAGGTTGAAGCTGTAGCCGTCGAGCACCACGCCGACAATCGGGCCGAACACGATCAGCGAAATCAGCCCCGCGAGCACCGTATCGACCACACTTTTCTTGATATCAATGGATTTGGCAGCAGACATGTTTACACCTTCGCCACGAGTGGGCGACCAAGCAGGCCCTGGGGACGGAAAATCAGAATCACCACCAGCAGGGAGAAACTGAACACGTCTTTGTAGTCAGAGTTGATCAACCCCGAGAACAGCGACTCGGAGATACCGAGGATGATCCCGCCGAGCATCGCCCCAGGCAGCGAGCCGATGCCGCCGAGGACCGCCGCGGTAAACGCCTTGATGCCGATGATGAAGCCGGCATAGAAGTCGAAGGTGCCGTAATTGAGGGTGATGAGCACGCCGGCCAGGGCGGCCATGGCCGCACCGATGACAAACACGTAGGAGATCACTCGGTCGGTGTTGATGCCCAGGATCGAGGCCATCTTGCGGTCTTGCTGGGTGGCGCGGCACATGCGGCCAAGCTTGGTGTATTTGATGATGTAGGTGAGCAAGGCCATGCCGGCAAAGGCGGCGACCAGGATGAACACTTTGGTGTAGGTCAGTTGCACAAACCCGCTGCCGATATCGACGCGCCAGGCGCCGGCCAGCAGGGTGGGAATGCCTTGTTGCTTGGCGCCCTGGGCGATCTGCGCGTAGTTCTGCAGGATCAGGGAGATACCGATGGCGCTGATCAGCGGTGCCAGGCGCGTGGAGTTGCGCAGGGGTTTGTAGGCGACACGCTCAATCACCCAACCGTACACGCCGGTGACGACCACGGTGAAGATCAAGGTACCGAGAATGAGCAGCGGGAAGGATTCGATGCCGAAGTAAGCCAGCAGTGCCAGACTGATCGCCGCGAGGTAAGCGGAAATCATATAAACCTCGCCGTGGGCGAAGTTGATCATGCCAATGATGCCATAGACCATTGTGTAGCCGATGGCGATCAGGCCATAGACCGACCCTAGGGTCAGGCCGTTGACCAGTTGCTGCAGGAAAATACCATCCATAACGCAATCTCACGCGGTGAGCACCTGCACACCGGTGGGTGTGCGGCGCTTCTGGAGGAAAAGACAGGTTTGTTGCAATAGAGCAGGCAACCAGGCCCCCTGTGGGAGCTGGCTTGCCTGCGATAGCGGTTTCACATTCAACACAGGTGTTGGCATTGAGTCCGTCATCGCGGGCAAGCCCGGCTCCCACAAGGACCGAGGAGTTCAAGCCGTCGCGTTATTACTTCTGCTTTTCCAACTGGTGGTATTTGCCGTCTTTGTCCCACTGGTAAACCACGTAGTCAGAGACTTTCAGGTCACCCTTGGCATCCCAGGCTTTTTCGCCCATGACGGTTTTAACCGGGTTGGCCTTGAGCCATTTGGCAGCGTCTTCGCCCTTGTTGGACTTGGCACCGTTGAAGCCGGCGGCCAGGGCCTGGATCGAAGCGTAGGCGTACAGGGTGTAGCCTTCTGGCTCGGTGCCGTTTTTGCGGAACTCTTCCACCACGGTCTTGCTGTCTGGCAGCAGGCGCGGGTCGGCGCCGAAGGTCATGTACACGCCATCGACGTACTGCGCGCCGCCGGCGGTGGCTACCAGTTCGTCGGTGACCACGCCGTCATCGGACATGAACTTGACGTCTTTCAAGCCCGCCTCACGGATCTGGCGCACCAATGGGCCGGCTTCCGGATGCAGGCCGCCGAAGTACACGACGTCGGCGCCCAGGGAGCGGATCTTGGTGACCAGGGCGCTGAAGTCTTTCTCGCCACGGGTCAGGCCCTCTTCCAGCACCGGCTTGACGCCGCGCTTGGTCAACTGCGCAGCGGTGGCGTCGGCCAGGCCTTTGCCGTAGGTGTCCTTGTCGTTGATCACCGCGACTTTCTTGCCCTTGAGCACATCGACGATGTAGTCGCCGGCGACGATGCCTTGCTGGTCGTCACGCCCGCACATGCGGAACATGGCGCCCAGGCCACGTTCGGTCACTTGTGGGTTGGTGGAGCCTGGGGTGATGGCGATGATGCCCGCTTCGTCGTAAACCTCAGACGCCGGGATGGTGTTGGATGAGCAGAAGTGCCCGACCACACCGATCACTTTGTCCTGGTCGGCCAGGCGGTTGGCCACGGCCACGGCCTGCTTGGGTTCGCAGGCGTCATCGCCGGCCACCAGCTTGATCTGCTCGCCGTTAATGCCGCCGGCCTTGTTGATAACGTCGGCTGCCGCCTGGGCACCCTTCATGTACTGCTCACCGAAAGCGGCGTTGGCACCCGTCATCGGGCCTGCCACACCAATTTTCACATCAGCTTGAACAAACGTAGAAACACCCAGCGCCGCAGCAACGGCGAGGGCCAGGAAACCTTTCTTGTAAAACGTCTGGGACATGAGTGGTGCTCCGATATTTTTGATTTTTGGCACGACAACTTGCGTTCAAACCTTTCACCGAAAGCTCAGAGCAAGCCGCGTGCCATTACGTTTTTATTCTTCAAAAAGACACGGTGTCATTGTTATTACAGGCGTTTCGACGCCTTTTGCCAGGACGTGCAACCGTCTAGCGTCTATAGGTGCAACCAACACTGCAAAAAAGTACAACCTTGGCAGGTCGCACCTGCAACCACAGGTATAAACGACAGTTCCTACAGCTGTAACAACGTGCGTAACGGAACTGCACATTTACAGTGCGTGATTGCTACGACTTGCACCAATACAGATGGGTAGCCTGCTAAGAAAATGCAGGCTTCTGAGGGGTATTTCGCTGATCAGATCACGATCCTCAGGCATTGCCCGGCATGATAGAGCGAGAAGCCGGCTTCATACAGGCAGCTGCGCAGGCCCACGGCGGCCAGAGGCTGCATGGGCGCAAAAGGAATAGGGAGGGCTTGGGGATCCTGGTGACACAGGTAGTCAGCAAACGCCTTGCCTACCACGCTACCGGTGGTCACACCACGCCCGTTGTAACCGGTAACCGCCACCAGGCCGGGGGCCGGTTCGAACAGGCGCATCAAGTGGTCGGGGGTGAACGCGATGCAGCCGGTCCAGGTGTATTCCCACTGCACCGGTTTGAGGTATGGGAAGTAGTGTTGCTGCACCCGATCGGCCCACGCTTTGAGAAACCATGCCGGTTTCTGGTTGCCGTTACCCAGGCTGCCGAGTAACAGGCGGCCATCGGCATCGCGGCGAATACTGCTCAGGACCTGGCGGGTGTCCCATGAGCCTTGGCCGCCGGGGAGGATCTGCTTGGCCGCGTCATCGGTCAGCGGCGCCGATGCCACCTGGTAGTAATAGCCGGGGAAAAAGTTACGCCGCAGCTCGGTCCATTCGCCTTCGGTGTAGGCATTGGAGGCGATCACCACCTGGGCGGCCTGTACCGCGCCCTCAGCGGTCTGCACCGACCAATAGGCACCTTGGCGCTCAAGCTGGGTGACCGGGGAATGATCGAACAGTTGCCCGCCCAGCCCAACGGCGGCATTCGCCAAACCCGTGGTGTAGGCCATGGGGTTCAAGGTGCCGGCGCGCCGATCGAGCAATGCGGCGGCGATTTTGCGGGTACCGGTGGCGTGCTCGCAGGCCTGGCCGGTGAGTAACTCAACCGGCGCGCCACGGCGTTTCCACTGCTCCTCACGGCTGCGCAAATCCGCCTCGCCACGGGCGTTGTGCGCCATGTGCAAGGTGCCTTCACGGCGCAATTGGCAGTCGATGTTGTACTTGTCGATCAGGCTGAACACCAGGGACGGCGCCGCGCCCAGCATGCGGTTGAGCTGGCTGCCCACCGCCGTGCCGAAACCGGCTTCGATCTCGTCCGGTGGAATCCACAGGCCGGCGTTGACCAGCCCGACGTTGCGCCCCGAACCGCCGTGGCCGGTGCGATGGGCCTCGAGTACGGCGACGCTTTTACCCTGTTCCAGCAAATGAATGGCCGCCGACAAACCGGTGATGCCGGCACCGATCACGCACACATCCACCTTGACCGCGCCCTTGAGCGCGGCGCGGTCCGGCCGGCCTGGGGTGAGGTGCTCCCATAAACATGTTTCGCGCAGTGCCATTGCCAGACTCCGATGAGACCTAACAAACAAATACTCTTTTGAATGGGAACCCAATCACCTGTGGGAGCTGGCTTGCCTGCTCCCACATTGATCTCACTGCGACCTGAGGCTCAGTCGAAAGTGATGCCTTGGGCCAACGGCAGTTCCAGCGAGTAGTTCACGGTATTGGTCTGCCGGCGCATATACCCGCGCCACGCATCCGAGCCCGATTCACGCCCGCCGCCGGTCTCTTTTTCACCCCCGAACGCGCCACCAATCTCTGCACCACTCGGGCCGATGTTGACGTTGGCAATGCCACAGTCGCTGCCCACCGCCGACATGAACTGCTCGGCCTCACGCACGTCGGTGGTGAAGATGCAGGACGACAAGCCTTGCGGCACGGCGTTGTTCAGGCGCAGGGCCTCAGCGAAGTCGGTGTAGCCAACCACGTAAAGAATCGGTGCGAAGGTTTCGCTGCACACCACGTCGCTTTGCTCGGGCATTTCCACGATGGCCGGCGATACGTAGTAGGCGTTGGGGAATGTGTCTTGCAGTTGGCGCTTGCCGCCGAACACCTTGCCGCCCTCGCTCAAGGCTTGCTCAAGGGCGTCCTGCATGTTGTCGAAGCTGTGCTTGTCGATCAGCGGGCCGATCAGGTTGCCTTCCAGCGGGTGGCCGATGCGCACCTTGGAATAGGCGGCCTTGAGGCGGGTGACGATTTCTTCCTTGACTGACTCATGGGCGATCAGCCGGCGCAGGGTGGTGCAGCGTTGGCCGGCGGTGCCCACTGCGCTGAACAGGATGGCGCGTACGGCCATATCCAGGTCGGCGCTTGGGCCGAGGATCATCGCGTTGTTGCCGCCCAGCTCAAGAATGCTACGGGCGAAACGCGCGGCGACTTTGGGTGCCACTTCGCGGCCCATACGCGTGCTGCCGGTGGCGCTGATCAGGGCGACGCGCGGGTCATCCACCAGCGCAGCGCCGGCGTCGCGGCCGCCAATAATCACTTGGCTGAGATACTCAGGGGCACCGTCGAATTTTTTCAGCACGCGCTCGAACAGGGCCTGGCAGGCCAGTGCGGTGAGCGGGGTCTTTTCCGACGGTTTCCAGATCACCGCGTTGCCGCACACCAAGGCCAGCGCAGTGTTCCACGCCCATACGGCCACCGGGAAGTTGAAGGCGCTGATCACGCCGACCACGCCCAGCGGGTGCCAGGTTTCACGCATATGGTGGCCGGGACGTTCGGAGGCGATGGTCAAGCCGTACAACTGGCGCGACAGGCCGACAGCGAAGTCGCAGATGTCGATCATTTCCTGCACTTCACCCAAGCCTTCCTGGGTGATTTTGCCGGCTTCCCAGGAAACGAGTTCACCCAGGTCGGCCTTGTACTCGCGCAATACATCGCCGAACTGGCGCACCAGCTCGCCACGTCGCGGCGCCGGCACTTTGCGCCAGGCTTCGAATGCATGCTCGGCGCGACTGACCTGTTGCTCCACCTCGGCGGCACCTTCCCAATGGACACTGCCGATACGGCTGCCATCAATCGGTGAATGCACAGGTTGTTTCCCAGCCTGGTACAGCGCCGGGTTTACCCCGAGACGATCAAGCAATGCGGCAACCATGGGTCACTCCTTCAAATCTGCGTAGAAAAATCGCGCCGCTGCTTGCACGGCGATCCTGAGCCTATTTGTAGCTGGCCCAAGACTTGCCAACAAACGACGATTAGGCGAGATATCATTCCCTTTATTCATGCAAAGAATAAAAAGAGGCATGCCGTGCTGAACAAAAGATATTTGCCCTCGATCACCGCCCTGCAGTGTTTCGAAGCGGCCACCCGCCACCTGAGCTTCACCCGCGCCGCTGAGGAACTGAACCTCACCCAAAGCGCGGTGAGCAAACAAGTAGCGCAGCTGGAAGAACTGTTGCAACACCTGCTGTTTCGCCGCGTGCGCCGCCGCTTGCAGATGACCCCGGCGGGCGACCTGTACCTGGTGGAAGTGCGCAAGATCCTCACCCAAGTGGAAATGTCCACCCACTACCTGCGCTCCTACGGCGGTGAAACCGAAGTGCTGCGCGTGTCCACGCCCTACACTTTTGGCGCACGCTGGCTGGTGCCGCGCCTCAAGGGTTGGCGTTTGCGCCACCCGCAGATCCACCTGGACCTGTGCAACGAACAGGACCCCGACGAACTGCTGCAAGGCAAGGCCGACATGGCGTTCTACTTCGGCCAGGGCGCACGTCCCGGTACCGAGAGCCTGAAACTGTTCAGCGAAGAGCTGGTACCGGTGTGTTCGCCCGACAGCCTGCCCGCCCAGCCCTTCACCGACCCCACGCAACTGAGCGACCTGGTGCTGCTGCAAAACGCCTCGCGCCCCCAGGGCTGGCATGACTGGTTCGCCAGCCAAGGCTTTCATACCGAGCACAGTTACCACGGGCCGCGCTTCGACACGTTCTACATGTGCATCCGTGCGGCGCAGGTCGGGTGTGGCGTGGCGCTGTTGCCGCGTTTTCTGGTGGAAGAGGAATTGGCCGAGGGCAAGCTGGTGATTCCCTGGCAACATGGGATGCCCAGCCAGGATGCTTACTACCTGGCGTATCCTGAGCATTCGGCGGAGGTGCCCAAGGTGCGTGAATTTGTGAAGTGGATGATGGAGCAGGTTAGTTAGTTGCCTGGAAAACCGCCATCGCAGGCAAGCCAGCTCCCACATTGGAATGCATTTCAGAGGTGGGAGCTGGCTTGCCTGCGATGACGCCAGTGGCCTCACTGAAAAAATCACTGGCAATCCCCCACAGGTCTATGCGCCACTAACCCCCTTCCTCAATTGTGCGTAAAGGCCGGCCTCCATCGCCGACCCGTCTGGAGATTCCCGTTATGAGCGAGAGTGTGTTTGCCGATCGCATCGTGCAGAACCTGCTCGACACCGACTTCTACAAGCTGACCATGATGCAGGCGGTGCTGCACAACTACCCGAACGTGGAAGTTGAATGGGAGTTTCGTTGCCGTAACAGTGAAGACCTGCGCCCTTACCTGGCGGAGATCCGTTACCAGATCGAGCGTCTCGCCGAGCTGAGCCTGAGCCCCGACCAACTGGGGTTCCTGGAACGCATCAGCTTTATGAAGCCGGACTTTTTACGCTTCCTCGGGCTGTTTCGCTTCAACCTGCGGTATGTGCAAACCGGCATCGAGAACGGCGAGTTGTTTATCCGCCTGCGCGGGCCGTGGCTGCATGTGATCCTGTTTGAAGTGCCGATGCTGGCCATCGTCAGCGAGGTGCGTAACCGCTACCGCTACCAGACCGTGATCCTTGAACAGGCCCGCGAGCAGCTGTATCGCAAGTTCGACTGGCTGACCGCCAATGCCAGCAGCGACGAGCTGTCGGAGCTGCAAGTGGCAGACTTCGGCACGCGCCGGCGCTTTTCCTACCGGGTGCAAGAGGAAGTGGTCAGCGTGCTCAAGCACGATTTCCCTGGGCGCTTTGTCGGCACCAGCAACGTGCACCTGGCGCGCGAATTCGATATGAAGCCACTGGGCACCATGGCCCATGAATGGATCATGGCTCACCAGCAACTCGGCCCACGCCTGATCGACAGCCAGATCGCCGCGCTTGATTGTTGGGTGCGCGAGTACCGTGGCCTGTTGGGTATCGCCCTCACCGATTGCATCACCACCGACGCGTTCCTGGGCGACTTCGACTTGTACTTCGCCAAGCTGTTCGACGGCCTGCGCCATGATTCCGGTGATCCGATCCAGTGGGCAGAAAAAGCCATCGCTCACTACCACAAGCTGGGCATCGAACCGATGAGCAAGACCCTGGTGTTCTCCGACAGTCTGACATTGCCCAAGGCGTTGGAAATATTCCGCGCCTTGCGTGGTCGCATTAATGTGAGCTTTGGCATCGGCACCAACCTGACCTGTGATATTCCAGGGGTGGAACCGATGAGCATCGTGCTTAAAATGACCGCCTGCAATGGCCAGCCCGTCGCGAAGATCTCCGATGAAGCGGGCAAGACCCATTGCACCGACCCGAATTTTGTCGCCTATTTGCGTCACGTTTTCAAAGTACCTGCCCTATCCAGCAAGGAGTGAATCATGCAAGCCGTACAGCGTGAGATTGCGCAACAGCTCAAGGTGCAAGCCCCGTTCAAAGACCAGGCCGCACTCGAAGCCGAAGTTGCCCGGCGCGTGGCCTTTATCCAGGACTGCCTGCGCAATTCCGGGCTCAAGACCCTGGTGCTCGGCATCAGTGGCGGTGTCGATTCCCTGACCGCAGGCCTCTTGGCCCAACGTGCGATGCAGGAACTGCGCGCCAGCACCGGTGATGAGGCGTACCGTTTTATCGCCGTGCGCCTGCCCTACGAAACCCAGTTCGACGAACACGACGCCCAGGCTTGCGTGGACTTTATCGAGCCGGACGAACGCCACACCGTGAACATTGGTCCTGCGGTAAAAGCCCTGGCCAATGAAGTGGCCGCCTTTGAAGGCAAGGCCGCAGCATCCCGTGACTTTGTGCTGGGCAACACCAAGGCGCGCATGCGCATGGTGGCCCAGTACACCATCGCCGGCGCGGCGGGCGGCCTGGTGATCGGCACCGACCATGCGGCGGAAGCGGTGATGGGCTTTTTCACCAAGTTCGGTGACGGGGCCTGTGACCTGGCGCCGTTGAGCGGGCTGGTGAAGCACCAGGTGCGTGCCATTGCCCGCCACTTTGGCGCGCCGGAATCGCTGGTGGAGAAGGTGCCGACCGCCGACCTCGAAGACCTGTCGCCGGGCAAGCCGGACGAAGCGTCACATGGCGTGACCTATGCCGAGATCGATGCGTTCCTGCAGGGTGAGCCGGTGCGTGAGGAGGCGTTCAGGATTATCTGCGAGACCTATCGCAAGACTGAGCACAAGCGGGTGATGCCGTTTGCGCCTTGAAGTGAAACCGATGGTTTTGCATTGATTGTCAGATCGCCATCGCAGGCAAGCCAGCTCCCACACTTGACCGTATTGCAACATGGGAATGCGGTCGAATGTGGGAGCTGGCTTGCCTGCGATGAACGGTAACGCGGTCTTACTTCAGAACCACAGCACCTTTCATCATCGAGATGTGGCCTGGGAACGAGCAGAAGAAGCTGTACTTCTCATCGGCCTTCAGCTTGGAGACGTCGAAGGTCACCGAGTCTTTCTCGCCAGCGCCGATGATCTTGGTGTGGGCGATGATGCGCTCATCACCGGCTTTCAGGTAATCCTTGTCGATACCAGCAGCCATGCCATCGCTCGCCACCGGTTGCATATTGGCTTCGGTGGTCAGCACCCAGTTATGGCCCATCACGTTCTTTGGCAAGCTGCCCGAGTGAGTCAGCTCAACGGTGAACTGCTTGCAGCTCTTGTCGATAGTGATTTCTTTGGTGTTGAAAGACATTTGATCGGTGGAGTCGACAGTGACCTTGCACTCTGCAGCAAGCAACTGGCCGCTCGCCAGAGTCAGCAGGGAAACAGCAACGAGTTTGGCAAACATGTGAATCTCCAAGGCAGGGTTTTATAAACGCGGATTGCGGTAAGGGTGCCTCAATCAGGCTTGAGTTCTTATGATCTGAATCAACAGATTGTATACAACTTTAGGCTATCAGCTTCATCAACACAATCAACCAGCCAAACTGCCGCACCCTGTCTATGATCGGCCCACCACTCACGGGAGTTCATGCCATGCACCTCAATCACCTGTTCAACGGCCTTCTGGCTGCCTACGCCTGCGGTAAGTGAAAGCAAAGGGCACCACGAAGCTGCTACCATGACGACCCAAGGCAGCTGCGCGCCGCCCACCCTCACCTTCGACCCTAGAGGATCGCCCATGGCCAAACCTAATTACTCCTTCGCCAAACGTCAGAGAGACTTGGCCAAGGAACAGAAGAAAGAGGAAAAGCTGCAACGCAAGAAAGCCGCTGCAGACGAAGAAGCCGGCGCACTGAACCCAGATGCTGAAGGTGAAGCGGCAACTGACGAGACCGAAACCCCGAAAGACCCGGCTGAATAAGCATTCCTGTAGGAGCGAGCTTGCTCGCGAAGAACGTCAACCATGACGCGGGACGCCTGGATTAACGTGGCGCCCCAAGATCCTTCGCGAGCAAGCTCGCTCCTACAAAAATCGACAGCCCGCGGTCATTATTCCAGCGGCATCACCGTCACCCGCACCTCCGGGTCGTGGCTGCCTCCCCCCAGAATCACCCCCCGCAACGGCGAAACATCAGAGAAATCCCGGCCCCAGGCCAGGGTGATGTGCTCCAGCGCCGGCTGCACATTGTTGGTCGGGTCAAAATCCACCCAGCCTGATACCGGGCAAAACACCGAAACCCACGCATGGGACGCATCCGCGCCAATCAGCCGTGGCTGGCCGGGCGGTGGCTGGGTGAGCAGGTAGCCGCTGATGTAGCGCGCCGCCAGGCCCCGCGAACGCAGGCAGGCAAGCATCAGGTGAGCAAAGTCCTGGCACACGCCGCGACGGCGCTCCAGCACTTCCACCAGCGGTGTGGCGACCTGGGTGGCTTCGGCATCGAAGGTAAATTCGCTGAAGATCTTCTCCATCAATGCCTGCGTGCCCAGCAGTAAAGGCTCGCCGGGCGGGAAGCAGCTTTCGGAGAACTCCACGAAGGTTTTCTTCAGATGCACATAGGGCGACTCGAAGCGATAGCGGCAGGCTTCGATCGCCTCGGCGCTCAGGGGCTGGCTGCTGTAGGTCAGGCTGTCGCGGGTATGGTCCCAGGGCGGCGAGCGCTGAAAGTCCAAAACAGGCCGCGCCAACACTTCTACCGTGAGCCCGGCGTTCACCAGCAATTCATCATGGGGCCGTTCGAACGCCAGGCGGGTGATCGGGTTGCCGAACACGTCCCGCTCATCGCGGCGCGAGGTGGGTTCCGGGCTGATATCCAACTGCTGCCAGGTGCACTTCTGCCAGGCACACGGCCGTGGCCACAGGTGCGCCAGTTGCTGGGCCAGGGACACCGGGCTGTCGTAGTGGTAATGGGTATCGTGGAAAATCTGATAGCGCGCGCTCATTACACCGACACCGTTTGCTGGCTGACATCATCGACGTGGGCAAAATGGCGCAACGCCAGGCGGTCGGACACTTGCCCGCTCTCATCGGCCACCGCTTGCAGCAGGTCGGCCAGGCCGTCCAGGGCGGCACGCACGCTGGTTTCGCCAAACAGGCCGTTCTCCAGGCAGCCCAGGTCAAAATGCGCCAGGCGCTCGACCAACGGCGCCAGCCCGGTTTCACGGGGCACGCCAAAATCATCATTGAGACGGCGCAGGGTGCGGCTCACCAACTTGAGCTGGAACAGCACCGCATGGGGGTTCTGCTCGTCGAGCAGCAGCAGGTCGAGCACCGGGATCAACTGCGGCACCGCCAGGTAGCGCGAGCGGTAGGTGATGCTGCTGTTGCCCAGCTCCAGCAACCATTCCAGCCCGGCCTGATCAAACACCGCCACGCCACGCAGGAACGCCGCAAGGCTGCTGCTCAGAAATTGCAGACGCTCGATGCGCCGGCCCATCATCAAGAAGCGCCAGCCTTCATCGCGGGTCATGTCGTCCAGGGCAAACCCGGACAGCGCCGCCAGGGACATCACCAGGCGGTTGAGAAAGTCGAGCAGCTCGCCAAAGTCCGCAGTGTCACTTTCCAGCTCCATGGCTTCACGCTGCAGCTCCACCAGGGCTTGCCAGTTTTCCCGGGACAACTTACCGCGCACCTGGGACGCCGCCCACTGCAAGCGCTGCAAATTGGCGCGCAGGCTTGAAGGCCAGTCATCACCCAGCAAGGCGGCGAGCAGACGCTCCGGCAGCTCGCCCTCCTCCGGCAACAGGCGCAGGCTTTCGCCGAGTTCGACGGCGGCCTGCAACGCCAGCGGATCATCGCCATCGACATACCGCGCCAGTACGATACGCAGCCAGCGCGCACTGTCATCGCAGCGCTCGCAGTAACGACCGAACCAGAACAGGTTTTCCACCACCCGCGAGGGCAAATAGGGATCGCGGCGCACCAGGTCATAGGCGCCAATGGTGCGTTGGGCGCGCCACTGCTCGCCACCCGGCGCGCGTTCGCCGAGCACCCAGGTGTCCTTGCTCGCCCCGCCGCGCTGCATCGATACCACTTCGGCATCAGCGTCGGCCGCCACGCGGGTCAGGCCGCCGGGCAGCACCCGATAACCGTCATCACTGGCCACGGCGTAGACACGCATACCAATGGCACGGTGTTGCAAGTGGTCATCCACGGTGTGCCATACCGGCGCCTGAGACAGTTGCGCCAGCTCTTGGGCGACATAGGCATAGGGCCGCGCACGCATGCGTTCGGCCAGGGCCTGGCGCTGTTCATCGTCAAGGTCGCGACCAAACACCGGGGCGAAACTTTGTGAGGGAAATGCCGGCTTGATCAGCAGCTCCGGGAGTTTTTCCAACGCTTCGGCAAGCACCGGCGCTTCGCCGCACCACCAAGTGGCAATCGACGGCAGGATCAAGGCTTCACCGAACAAAAACTCGTTGATCTTGGGCAAAAAGCCCAGCAACCCCGGCGACTCCAGCACGCCACTGCCCAAGGCATTGGCCACCAGCACATTGCCTTGGCGCACGGCGTCAAGCAGGCCCGGCACGCCCAGCGCCGAGTCGGTGCGCAGCTCCAGCGGGTCGCAGAAATCATCATCAAGGCGACGCATGATCGCGTGTACCCGGCGCAGGCCGCTGAGGGTTTTCAGGAACACGGTGCTGTCGCGCACGGTGAGGTCGCCGCCCTCCACCAAGGGGTAGCCGAGCTGGCGCGCCAGGTACAGGTGTTCGAAATAGCTTTCGTTGAAACGCCCCGGCGTGAGCAGCACGATCAGTGGCGGCTGGTCATCGCCAGGGGCCTGGCGGGCCAGGGTTTCCTGCAGCGTGCGGAAGAAGCCTGTGAGGTGCTGCACCTGCATATCCCGGTACAGGTCCGGGAAGGCGCGGGACACGATGGTGCGGTTTTCCAGGGCGTAGCCGGCGCCCGATGGGGCTTGGGTACGGTCGGCGGTGACCCACCAGCGGCCATCCGGGGTGCGGGCCAGGTCGACCGCGTACAGATGCAGGAACGCACCGTCGGGCGGCTGAATACCCTGGCACGGCCATAGAAAATTGTTATGCCCGAACACCAGTTCGGCCGGCAGCAAACCCTCCTTGATCAGGCGCTGCGGCCCATACAGGTCGGCCAGCACCGCATTGAGCAGGCGCGCACGCTGGGCGATGCCAGCCGACAGTTGCTGCCACTCCTCGGCGGCCAGCACATGGGGCAACAGGTCCAGCTCCCAGGGGCGGTCGGCACCCTTGGGGTCGGCGTAGACGTTGTAGGTCACGCCGTTTTCCTGGATCTGGCGCGTCAGCAACGCCTGGCGCTGGGCCAGTTGTGCGGGCGTGCTGCGTTGCAGGTGATCGAACAAGCGCCGCCAATGGGCACGCACCGCGCCGCTGGCGTCCAGCAGTTCGTGATAGGTGCCCGCGGTGAGCGGGTAACGGTCGAGCAAGTCGGACATGGAACGCTCGGCAGAGGCAAGGGAAGTCAGGTTAACTCAAATTCACTACGATCCAATGTGGGAGCTGGCTTGCCTGCGATAGCGGTGTGTCAGTCACCAGAACTATCGACTGAACCACCGCTATCGCAGGCAAGCCAGCTCCCACACTTGGATCATGTTCATTCCTTATTTTTTGTGAAACGCCGCAAATCCAGGGTCATTGGCAATTCATCGTTCACCACTACAGTCGGCACCACAAGCTTGCCCGGGCTATGCCCCAAGCGGAAAAACCGCGCCATGCGCCGGCTCTCCGCCTCATTGGCATTCACCGGCAGGCTGTCGTAATTGCGCCCGCCCGGGTGCGCCACATGGTATTGGCAACCACCCAACGAACGCTGCATCCAGGTGTCGAGCAGGTCAAATACCAGCGGCGCATGCACGGGGATGGTCGGTTGCAGGCAGTTGGCCGGTTGCCAGGCGCGGTAACGCACGCCCGCCACGAACTCGCCGACGCGGCCGGTCGGTTGCAGCGGCACCGGTACGCCATTGCAGGTCAGCAGGTAGCGTTGCGGCGGCAACCCGCTCAACTTCACTTGCAGGCGCTCCAGGGACGAATCCACATAGCGCACCGTGCCCCCCACCGCGCCTTCCTCGCCCAGTACATGCCAAGGCTCCAAGGCCTGGCGCAGTTCCAGTTCGATGCCGCTGACGGCGTAGTCGCCCACCTTGGGGAAACGGAACTCCAGATGCGCCGCGAACCATTCGGCCCGCACTGGGTAGCCGGCCGCGTTCAGCTCGACGATCACGTCGGCAAAGTCCTGCTCGATAAAGTGCGGCAACAGGAAGCGGTCATGCAGTTCCGTGCCCCAGCGCGCCAGTTTCGGCGGTGCATAGGGCTCGCGCCAGAACCGCGCGACCAGCGCCCGCAGCAACAACTGCTGGGTCAGGCTCATGCGCGCATGGGGCGGCATTTCAAAGGCGCGCAGTTCCAGCAGGCCCAGGCGGCCCGTGGCGCCGTCGGGTGAGTAGAGTTTGTCGATACAGAATTCGGCGCGATGGGTATTGCCCGTCACGTCGATCAGCAGGTTGCGCAACAGGCGGTCCACTCGCCACGGCGGGCACTCCTCGCCTGGCTCCGGCATCTGCGCAAAGGCGATCTCCAGTTCATACAGCGCATCGTTGCGCGCCTCATCTACCCTGGGCGCCTGGGAGGTGGGGCCGATAAACAGGCCGGAGAACAAATAGGACAACGACGGGTGGTTATGCCAGTAGCTGATCAGGCTGCGCAGCAGGTCCGGTCGGCGCAGGAAGGGTGAGTCCTTGGGCGTCGCACCGCCCAGCACGAAGTGGTTACCGCCACCAGTACCGGTGTGGCGCCCGTCGATCATGAACTTCTCGGTGGTCAGGCGGGTTTGCCGGGCCTCTTCGTAGAGGAATTCGGTGCGTTCCACCAACTCGTCCCAGGTGGCGGACGGCTGTACGTTGACCTCGATGACACCTGGGTCTGGCGTGACCCGGAAATTGCTCAGGCGCGTATCCGCTGGCGGCTCGTAGCCCTCCAGCAGTACCGGGCAATGCAGCTCTTCGGCGGTGGCCTCAATGGCAGTCACCAGCTCCAGATAATCCTCGACGCGCTCCAGCGGCGGCATAAACAGGTACAGGCGACCTTCCCGTGCTTCGGCGCACAGCGCGGTGCGGGTCAGCCAGTCGGCGGACTCGTCCACCTTGGGCACACGCTCATCACTGCGTGCGGGTTCGCCATGGTTTTGCAACTGGGCGCTGGTCGGCAGCTCCGGCTGATCCTGGTTAGGGTCGGTCGGGTGCACGAACGGATACTCCGCCGCCGTCACCCAGGGCTGGGAAGCCAGCGGCAGGCGATAGCCCAGCGGCGAATCCCCCGGCACCAGGCGGCAGTGGTTATCGCGCAGGTACCAACGCCCACTCTGCCAGCGGTCATTGGCCGCCGTACGCGCCAGCGGCAGCACCTGGCCGATGACTTTATCCAGGCCCTGGCTGAACACTTTGCGCAGGCGCTCACGCTCCAGGTCGTCGCTCAGGCGTGGGTCTTGGGCGGTGACGTTCTGGGGCAGCGCCCCTTCGCGCCACAGGTAGTAAAAATTGTCTTCAAACGCAGGGAACACAAAACGCGCCGGCAGTTTCAAGCGCTCGGCGACGCTGGCCAGGAAACGCCCAGCCATCACCCCATCGGCGCCATAATCCTCTTGCTCATCGGCGATCAGTGCGCTGTTGTGCCAGATCGGCACGCCGTCGCGGCGCCAGTAGCAGTTGAGCGACCAGCGCGGCAGTTGCTCGCCGGGGTACCACTTGCCTTGGCCGAAATGCACCAGGCCCTTGGGCGCATAGTGCTGGCGCAGGCGCTGGAACAGCTCGGCCGACAGGCGACGCTTGTCCGGCCCCAGGGCTGCGGTGTTCCACTCGGCGCCGTCGGGGTCGTCGATAGAGACAAAGGTGGGCTCGCCGCCCATGGTCAGGCGTACGTCGTCCTTGAGCAGGTCGCCATCGATCTGCCGGCCCAGAGCCTGGATCGCCAGCCACTGTTCTTCTGTGTAGGGCTTGGTCACCCGCGGCGCTTCCCAGATGCGCTCTACCGACATCTCGTGGGTGAATTCGCATTCGCACGGCTCCACCAACCCACTGATCGGCGCGGCAGACGACGGATCGGGACTGCAGGCCAAAGGGATATGCCCTTCACCAGCAAACAACCCGGACGTGGCATCCAGGCCAATCCAGCCAGCGCCGGGCAAATACACTTCGCACCAGGCGTGCAGGTCGGTGAAGTCCACCTCGGTACCGGACGGGCCGTCGAGGGCTTTGACGTCTGCGGTGAGCTGGATCAGGTAGCCAGAGACAAATCGCGCCGCCAGCCCGAGGTTGCGCAGCAATTGCACCAATAACCAGGCCGAGTCGCGGCAGGAGCCGGACGCATTTTCCAGCGTGAATTCCGGCGTTTGCACGCCCGGCTCCATGCGAATCAGGTAACCGATATCGGCAGCCAGGCGCTGGTTGAGGCCCACGAGAAAATCCACCGCCGGCAACGGCGTGCGGTCGATACCCGCCAGGTACGCAGCCAACCTTGGCGTCAGCGGCAGGGTTTCCAGGTACGGCGCCAGCTCGCGCTGCTCATCGGCGGCGTAGCTGAACGGGATATTTTCGGCGTAGGGCTCCAGGAAAAAATCGAACGGATTGAACACTGCCATCTCGGCGACCAGGTCGACTTCGATGCGCAACTCGTCAGTCTTTTCCGGGAACACCAGGCGCGCCAGGTAATTGCCCTGGGGGTCTTGCTGCCAGTTGATGAAATGCTGCTCGGGCAACACCTTCAACGCGTAGGACAGTATCCGCGTACGGCTATGGGCCGCCGGGCGTAGCCGCACGATCTGCGGGCCGAGTTCGACAGCACGGTCGTAGCGGTAATGCGTAACGTGGTGCAACGCGACATGAATCGACACGGCGGCCTCCTGCGAGCCAGGGCATAAGCACAACGCGCGCAAGACTTATGCCACAGCAGCAGTCATTGCACTAAAACGTCGGGCCCGGTGCAGTACAGCACCAAAACAGCGCCAACGTGGGTGCCGTGGTGCAAGGCTTGCACATATTTGTGGCGCGAGTGGGTGCGGCGGTAGCGATTGGGTGGGCGATGAGGTGGGGAATTACCTCGGTTTTTTTATTCTGATGATTGCGCGCTCGTGTTTGCGGCGTTTGTTGATGGCTGCCTGGACTTTTGCGCGCATGTGGCGAACTTCTACATAGGCGGCACGCATTTCCTGATGGCGTTTGCTACGCAGCAGTAGCAGGCCGAGTATCGGCCAAAAGAAGCAACCAGCATAAACGAATGGATGCGGCGAAAACTGAAAACCGGGCAAAGCAACCAATAGGCAAGCGATGAAAAGGCCGTACATGCCCCAGGCCCATTTCGGTCGCCCGTAGATAATCATGAAATTGCAGTGGGTAATAAAGACGACCAACACCAAGCCGGTAATCTCAGCATCCGCATTCGATAACGAGGGTAAATAATAGTTTTCCACCAGTACGACAACAGCGGAACTGCCGAATAAACCCGAAAGAATTACGCCAATAAGCACGGGAAAATTACGAGCCAGAAAAGGCCGGATAGGGACAAGATACTTCCTTGTAATAAGCCTCATTCTGAGATCTCCTCATACAGCCCAACGGCAATGATCCGGATATTCCCGGACCGTAGGCTGCCAGCAACAGCAGATGCAGCGCCGAGGGCATCAAGCATCTGCAAGAGCGTTCCATTCCTTACTTCGGCCAAGGCGTAGCGCTTTGGCATCTCACCCGCGATTTGTTTGAGCTTGATCATTTTTCGGGTTATTTCCGGATGGTTGATACTCAGCAACTCCCTGGTGAGCTTTACCCGTTCCTGCCGATTCAAGCCTTCAAGCACCTGTTGCGTGGTTTTCCCGGTTGCCTTTTTCAGCATATTGACGAATCGGATTGTCGACATCGCAGAAGTACCAGCACCTAACAACGAAGCCGCATCAAGCCCAACCACTACGGCCCGATACCACGGCTCATTATCCAACGCGTCGTTACGAGCAGAGTCAGTCACTTCATTGTAAGTTCGGCGGCCGCCAACTAAGCACTGAAGCGAGCTGGCGACTGCCGACGTATAGCCAATTACAGCAACCACGCCAGTAGCCCCGAAGGTGAAGGGGCTCAACGTAGAGCCACCCGCCATCACCAACCAGCTAATCACCGCCGAAGTACACGCCAGCCCCGTATTCACCGCCTCAAACGCCACCTGCGACTCACGCGGCTCATTCGCCAACCGCCGCGCAAACTCCACGCGCCCGACATAGCTTGGAGCCTCACGCAAAATCACTTTCTTCGGCGCAACACTGCAAATCGGCTGAAACTCACGCAACACCATCGCCCGCAACTGAGCGTCGAGGTACACCACGCCCGCGCCGACAATCGCCGGATCAGCATCAATGGCGGCAAATAACTTGCGCAGATCAATACTGCTTTCGACCCATTGCCGCGTCGGCAAATGGGCACTGGGGAAACCGTCTTTCAACACGCTTGAAGTCATCCCTTTACTCCGGCTTTTCACAAGAGTGCAGAGGTTAAAGACTGGGTATCCCTTAAAAATGTCAGAAACTTCGGTTTATTCGGACAGGCACTTCCTGATCATGACGTAGCACCTTGTAGGCCGTATCTCGGATGAGGAAAAGTACGCCCGCGCCACTACCGGCGCACACCCAAAACAGGGAGCGTTCATGGCAACTGACATGTTTTTAAAGCTGGGGGACATCAAAGGTGAGTCCAAGGACCAGGCGCATCGCGATGAAATCGAGATCAGCAAATGGGGCTGGGGCATGTCCCAGACAGGCTCCATGCACACCGGCAGTGGCGGCGGCGCCGGCAAGGTCAATATTGAAAACCTGACCCTTTCCAAGCCCCTGGATAAATCCTCACCCAACCTGATGATGGCCTGCTCCACCGGCAAGCATTACCCCGAGGCCAGGCTGGTGGTGCGCAAGGCCGGGGGCAGCCATGCCGTGGAGTATCTGGTGATCACCATGAAGGAAGTCATGGTGACGTCCTACCAAACTGATGCGGTCACGAGCAGCGACTTACTGACCGAGGTGATAGGCCTGAACTTCGCAACCATCGAAGTCAGCTACCAGCCGCAGAAAGCCGATGGAGGCAAGGATGGAGGCGCGGTGAAATACGGCTGGAATATTCGTCAAAACGTCAAAATCTGACGCGCCCCTCATCTGGCTGCCTCGCAAGGAGTAAGTCGCCGCCTGCGCGGCCCGTCAGCGTGCTTTACGCTGTGCAACGACAGCCCGACGCAAGTGACGTATTTCGAGTAATTGCTGGCGCATTTCACGATGGCGCTTGCTGTTGAGCAGCAACAAACCCAGCAGCGGAAACAACACTGCCGAGCCGTACACCAGGGTATTGAGGTCGTATTGAATCATCGGCAAAACGAACAGCAGGCAACACACTAGGTAGCCCGCCACCAGCCGGGTTGCCCAGGGGTACCCGCGTGCGATCATCACATTGCCAAACACCAGTACCGCCACCAGCACCAGGATTGCAGCCCCGGAGTAGTCGGCCTTGAGCGCCGGCTCAACTCCGCGCAAATAGGTCACGCCCGCGGTGGACACGGCGACTGAACCGGAAAAAATCGCCATGAAGATGGTGCCCATGAACACCGGAAAATAACGCGCAAGGAAACTGCGCCTATCGGGAAAACCCTTCATTCCGTCAGTTCCTCATACAGGCCAATGGCAAGCGTAGACGCCGAGCCGACGTGGCCGGTTCGATAGCTGCCCCAGATACCCAACATGCCACCCAAGGCGTCCTTGAGTTGGGTGAGCGTGGCATGGCGGATTTCCGTAGAGCTGTAGCGCTTGGGCAACGTGCCAGCGCGTTGCTGCAACTTGAGCAACTTGGGGGTCAGGCTTGGGTCTTTGAGGCTGAGCAATTCCTGGGTCAATTTCTTGCGCTCCTGGCGATTCAAGCCCTTGAGCAACTCATACCAGCTCTTGCCCAACGCAGCGGCTTTTTTGGCCTTGAGCAGCCTTAATGTGGTGAAGGCACCCGTGCCGATACCGACCAACGACGCGGCATCGAGAATCGGTGACACCGCGCCATACCACTGGGCGTCGTCCATGCGGTCGTTGGCATCCGGATCAAGGATCTCGTTATAAGTACGGGCCACGCCAAACCCGCATTGAGCGCTGCTGGCCAGCGCGGCCGTGACACCAATACCCACCACAAAAGCACTGGCGCCGGCGGTGAAGGGTACGGCGACGCTGCCACTGAACACCACGATCCAACCGATCACCGCCGCCCCACAGGAAAGCCCCATATCAAAGGCCTCCTTCTGGAGACGCCCTTCACGGGGGTCGGTCTTCACCTGCTCGACAAACTGCGCCGGCGAGATGTACTTCTGCGCCTCGCGCAAAATGACGCGCTTGGGCTTGATGCTGCAGATGGGCTTGAATTCGCGCAGGGTAATTACATTGAAATCGGCATCGATATACACCACGCCAGCGCCGACGATGCTGGGGTCGGCGTCGATGACGGCGAACAGCCGCGGCAGGTTGATCTGGCTCTCAATGCGCTGGCGCGCCATGAATTGGGAGCGGTTGGAGTCCATGCCGATGTTGAGCAAGGGGTTGCCCATAAGTGTTCTTCCTTGAATTCGAGAGTGCCCAGACCGGCCTCATCGCAGGCAAGCCAGCTCCCACAGGGGAATGCATTCCAAGTGTGGGAGCTGGCTTGCCTGCGATAGCAATCTAATGGGCGCCACCTTACCAAACAGACTCACCACCGACCAGAAAGCAAAACGCCAGCACGAGGCTGGCGTTTTGCATTTCAGGCGTCGATCAACGCGGCACAACCGGCTTGCGCGTAGGCTTGCCGCCCTTGCCCTTGGCCGCATCGCTGCGCTCTTTGGCCGCCTGCTTATTGCGCGCCTGGGCCGCAGCCTTGGCTTGCTCGCGTTTGTCCCACGGGTTGCTGCCGTCGCTGCCACGGGGTGGCAGGCCGGTGTGCTGGGTGAGGATCTTGGTGGTGGTTTCCTTGGCGACCTTATGGCTGCCCGCCGGCGTCGAGTTCTTGCGCCGGGCGCTCTGGTAGCTGTCGGTGGACGGCTGGTGCAGCGGGATCAACTGGTCCTTGCCCGACCCGATCAGGTCGGCACGGCCCATGCGGGTCAATGCTTCACGCAGCATCGGCCAGCCCTTCGGGTCGTGGTAACGCAGGAACGCCTTGTGCAGGCGGCGCTGCTCCTCGCTCTTGACGATGGTCACCGCGTCGCTCTTGTAGGTGACCTTGCGCAGCGGGTTTTTGCCCGAGTGGTACATCGCGGTGGCGGTGGCCATCGGCGACGGGTAGAACGCCTGCACCTGGTCGGCGCGAAAGCCATTGCCCTTGAGCCACAGGGCCAGGTTCATCATGTCTTCATCGGTGGTGCCGGGGTGGGCGGCGATGAAGTACGGGATCAGGTACTGCTCCTTGCCCGCTTCCTTGGTGTACTTCTCGAACATGCGCTTGAACTTGTCATAGCTGCCAATGCCCGGCTTCATCATCTGGTTGAGCGGACCTTCCTCGGTGTGTTCCGGGGCGATCTTGAGGTAGCCACCGACGTGGTGGGTGACCAGCTCTTTGACGTACTCCGGCGATTCGACGGCCAGGTCGTAGCGCAAGCCTGAAGCGATCAGGATCTTCTTCACACCCGGCAACGCACGGGCACTGCGGTACAGCTGGATCAACGACGAGTGGTCGGTGTTCAGGTTCGGGCAGATGCCAGGGAACACGCACGATGGCTTGCGGCACGCGGATTCGATCTCCGGGCTCTTGCAGGCGATGCGGTACATGTTGGCGGTCGGGCCGCCGAGGTCGGAGATCACGCCGGTGAAGCCCGGCACTTTGTCGCGGATCTCTTCAATCTCGCGAATGATCGACTCCTCAGAACGGTTCTGGATGATCCGGCCTTCATGCTCGGTGATCGAGCAGAAGGTGCAGCCGCCGAAGCAGCCACGCATGATGTTCACCGAGAAACGGATCATGTCGTAGGCCGGGATCTTCTCCTTGCCATACGCTGGGTGCGGTACGCGGGCGTAGGGCATGCCGAACACGTAATCCATTTCTTCGGTGGTCATGGGAATGGGCGGCGGGTTGAACCACACGTCCACTTCACCGTGTTTCTGCACCAGGGCGCGGGCATTGCCTGGGTTGGTTTCCAGGTGCAACACGCGGTTGGCGTGGGCGTAGAGCACCGCGTCGCCGCGGACTTTTTCCACCGACGGCAGGCGGATCACGGTTTTGTCACGGGTCATGCGCGGGCTGGCGAGGATCTGCACGACCTTGGCTTCTTCCGGGTCATCCACCGGGCCTTTTTCTTGCTCGATGGCGCAGGCCTGGGTGTCCTGGGTATTCACGTACGGGTTGATGATCTTGTCGATCTTGCCCGGACGGTCGATGCGCGTGGAATCCACTTCGTACCAACCGGCTGGCGTGTCACGGCGGATGAACGCGGTACCGCGCACATCGGTGATGTCTTCGATCTTGTGGCCCCACGACAAGCGCTGGGCAACTTCGACGATGGCCCGCTCGGCGTTGCCGTACAGCAGGATATCGGCGGTGGCGTCGATCAGGATCGAGTTGCGCACACGGTCCTGCCAGTAGTCGTAGTGAGCAATACGACGCAGGGAAGCTTCGATGCCGCCGAGTACGATCGGCACGTTCTTGTAGGCTTCCTTGCAACGCTGGCTGTACACCAGGCTCGCCCGGTCCGGGCGTTTGCCGGCCATGCCGCCAGGGGTGTAGGCGTCGTCGGAGCGGATTTTCTTGTCGGCGGTGTAGCGGTTGATCATCGAGTCCATGTTGCCGGCCGCGACGCCGAAGAACAGGTTCGGCTCGCCGAGCTTCATGAAGTCGTCTTTGGACTGCCAGTTCGGTTGCGCGATGATCCCGACGCGAAAGCCCTGGGACTCTAGCAGCCGGCCGATGATCGCCATGCCGAACGAGGGGTGGTCAACATAGGCATCACCGGTGACGATGATGATGTCGCACGAATCCCAGCCAAGCTGATCCATCTCCTCCCTGCTCATCGGCAGGAATGGCGCAGGACCGAAACATTCGGCCCAGTACTTGGGATAGTCAAATAACGGCTTGGCTGTTTGCATGACGGTGACCGGTGTGAAGATGAAAAATCGCGGGCGCGGAATATAGCACAAAATTTGACCAATTCCGACGGCGGTAGTCGGAATTGTGGTGACGCCATCGCAGGCAAGCCAGCTCCCACAGGGGAACGCATTCCAAAGGTGGGAGCTGGCTTGCCTGCGATGAGGCCCTTACAAGTGCTTGAAACTACTCGTCGTCGTCGAAGTTGTAGCTGCCCGGCGCCAGGTTCTCGAAACGCGTGTACTTGCCGATGAACGCCAACCGGATAAACCCGATCGGGCCGTTCCGTTGCTTGCCGATGATGATTTCGGCAATGCCTTTGTGCTCCGTCTCGGGGTGGTACACCTCGTCGCGGTACACGAACATGATCACGTCGGCGTCCTGCTCGATCGCTCCGGATTCCCGCAAGTCGGAGTTCACCGGACGCTTGTTGGGGCGTTGTTCCAGGGAACGGTTGAGCTGGGACAGCGCCACCACCGGGCAGTTGAATTCCTTGGCCAGGGCTTTCAGGGAACGGGAGATTTCAGAAATCTCGTTGGTACGGTTGTCGCCGCTGGAACCCGGGATCTGCATCAACTGCAGGTAGTCGATCATGATCAAGGCGATGTCGCCATGCTCACGCACCAGGCGGCGGGTACGTGCGCGCATTTCGGACGGGCTGATACCCGCGGTGTCATCGATGAACAGCTTGCGGTCGTTGAGCAGGTTGACCGCCGAGGTCAGGCGCGGCCAGTCGTCGTCTTCCAACTGACCGGAACGCACCTTGGTCTGGTCGATACGCCCCAGCGACGAGAGCATACGCATGATCAGCGATTCGCCTGGCATCTCGAGGGAGTACACCAGCACCGCCTTGTCGCTGCGCAACACGGCGTTTTCCACCAGGTTCATCGCGAAGGTGGTCTTACCCATGGACGGACGGCCGGCGACGATGATCAAGTCGGACGGCTGCAGGCCGCTGGTCTTTTCGTCGAGGTCGGTGTAACCGGTGGAAATCCCGGTAATCGCGGCATCGGTGTTGAACAAGGTGTCGATGCGGTCGATAGCCTTGGTCAGCAGGTCGTTGACGCTGACCGGGCCGCCGGTTTTCGGGCGGGCCTCGGCGATCTGGAAGATCTGCCGCTCGGCTTCGTCAAGGATCTCGGCGGCAGTGCGGCCTTCGGGGTTGAAGGCGCTGTCGGCGATTTCGGTGCTGATGCCGATCAACTGGCGCAGCGTGGCCCGCTCGCGGACGATCTGGGCATAGGCCTTGATGTTGGCGACGGACGGCGTGTTTTTTGCCAGCTCACCGAGGTAGCCCAGGCCACCGACCTGGGAGGTCTGGCCTTCCTTGTCCAACTGCTCGGCCAGGGTGACCACGTCGATCGGTGAGTTCTGGTCGGCCAGCTTGGCGATGGCGCGGAAGATCAGGCGGTGGTCATGGCGATAGAAATCACCGTCCGAGACTTGATCCAGCACGCGTTCCCAGGCGTTGTTGTCCAGCATCAAGCCACCGAGCACGGCCTGTTCGGCCTCGATGGAATGCGGCGGCACCTTCAGGGCAGCGGTTTGCAGATCGTATTGCTCAGGAGCGGAGATTTCGTTCATGGCCACTTGGAATTTGGGGTGTGTAGAAAAACAAAAGGCACGACCTGTAAACAGGATCGTGCCCGATGTTAACCGGCTGACACGCGAGGTGCCAGTCAGTTAGGTGCGACTTAAGCTGCTACCACGACAACGCGTACGGTGGCTTCAACTTCGGCGTGCAGGTGCACGGCTACGTCGAATTCGCCTACGTTGCGGATGGTGCCGTTCGGCAGACGAACTTCGCTCTTCTGCACTTCAACGCCGGAGGCGGTCAGTGCATCAGCGATGTCGTGGGTGCCGATCGAACCGAACAGCTTGCCTTCGTCACCAGCGGTGGCAGTGATAGTCACTTCCAGCTCAGCCAGTTGGGCAGCGCGAGTTTCGGCCGACGCTTTTTTGTCTGCTGCGGCTTTTTCCAGCTCAGCACGACGCTCTTCAAACGCAGCCAGGTTGGCAGCGGTTGCAGCGGTGGCTTTGCCGTATGGCAGCAGGTAGTTACGACCGTAACCGGCCTTAACGTTCACTTTGTCGCCCAGGTTGCCCAGGTTGGCGACTTTTTCCAGAAGGATCAGTTGCATGTGAAAATCCTCTAACTTTTAACCTTCACCGTTCGCGTTATCGGCGTCTTTCGACGCCAGACGACCGCGAAAATCAATCAGGCTGTCAACAATGGCCAAGACCACGAGTAACGGATAGATCAGCTGCATGAACAGCACCAGCGTGACGTACAACCCCACCAGCCAAAACTTGGCCAGTCGCTTTTGCGCAGCAAGCCCATGAATCAGGGCCAGCCCGGCAAACACCAGCGGTACGCTGCAAATCGGCGCCAGCAAGGCCATCTGTGGGCCGAAGTTCGGCCCGACAACCATGCACGCCAGCAGCAACATCGCCGGCCCCGCTGGGATTCTGATACTGCGAAACTCGCGACCAAAACCACCCGGGTTGTACAACAACGCCTGCCAATAACGCCCAAGAATCAGGCTCAGCACGCTGACGACCTGCAACAAAGCCGCAATCAGGCCGGTCAGGACCGGAGCAATCAGTGACGCGAACCGCGCTCGCTCATCTACCGACAAGTGCTGGTAGAGATCCCCGAGGGCCAACGGCAGGATCTTGACGATCTCCTGCGCCAGCGCCTCGATTTGCGGGCGGAAAGCCGCGCCAAGCATCACTGAGTACACCAACCCCAATGCCACGCTGACCAGCAGCGTACGGACCCAGGACTCACTTGCGCGCAAAACCAACGCAAGGCTCGATGACCCCAGCAGTACCAGAAGTACCCGTGGATCACCCATTTGCAGCCACCAGATCAAGGCCGGCAACAAACCCAGGGCAAGAACGCCAAGGGCGTCCTTCAAACCGCGCCGCAGTAGCACAAGGCAACCTGCGGCAGCACCCAACCAATAAAGCAACGGCAATGCCGCACATCCAGCCACTACCAGAGTGGCCTGCACGCGACCGCGCATGATGAACTCAGCTAAGGCGCGCATGCATTCAATCCCTTACTACTTGTCGACTGCCCGGTCTCAGCGGCCGTGGCTGTCGGTGTAGGCCAGCAGGGCCAGGAAGCGGGCGCGCTTGATAGCGGTGGCCAGCTGACGCTGATAACGTGCTTTGGTACCGGTGATACGGCTTGGAACGATTTTGCCGGTCTCGGATACGTAGGCTTTCAGAGTGTTGAGATCTTTGTAATCGATCTCTTTCACGTCTTCAGCGGTGAAGCGGCAGAATTTACGACGACGGAAGAAACGTGCCATTTGATAGGCTCCTTAATAAGGTCCGTGGATTACTCGTCAGCGTTATCGCTGTTGTCACTGTCATCAGCGCTATCATCAGCACCTTCTTCAGGACGGTCGCGACGCTCACGGCGCTCACTGCGGTTTTCTTCAGCCTTGAGCATCTCGGATTGGCCAGTAACGGCTTCTTCGCGACGGATGACCAGGTTACGGATCACTGCATCGTTGTAGCGGAAGTTGTCTTCCAGCTCGGCCAGGGCCTTGCCAGTGCACTCAACGTTCAGCATCACGTAGTGAGCCTTGTGAACATTGTTGATTGCGTAGGCCAGTTGACGACGGCCCCAATCTTCCAGACGGTGGATTTTGCCGCCGTCTTCTTCGATCAGCTTGGTGTAACGCTCAACCATGCCGCCGACTTGCTCGCTTTGATCCGGGTGGACCAAAAAGATGATTTCGTAATGACGCATGAATGCTCCTTACGGGTTGTAGCCTGCCGCTCAAAAACGGTCAGACAAGGAGTGAATGACACTTATGGATCTTGCCGCAGGGGAGGCACATCGGTGCCTGCCAGGAAGGCAAGGGGCGCAATAGTAGAGGAGCAGGGGGGAAGCTGCAAGCTACAAGCTACAAGTGGTCAACCACCTGGCTTTTAACTTGCAGCTTGAGGCTTACGACTTGCGCGAAGCGACTGTCTTTTTGGCACCACGCTGACGCTGGGCCTCGAACAGGCAAACACCCGTCGCCACCGATACGTTCAGGCTGCTGACGCTACCGGCCATCGGCAGGTGCACCAGGTAATCGCAATGCTCACGGGTCAGACGGCGCATGCCTTTGCCTTCGGCGCCCATGATCAGGATGGTCGGGCCGGTGAGGTCCTGGTCATAGATGCTGACCTCGGCCTCCCCCGCCGTGCCCACGACCCACAGGCCGCGCTGCTGGAGCTTTTCCAGAGTGCGCGCCAGGTTGGTCACGGCCACCAGCGGAATCACTTCCGCCGCGCCGCAGGCAACCTTGCGCACCACCGGCGTCAGGGTCGCGGACTTGTCCTTGGGCACGATCACCGCCAGCGCACCGGCAGCGTCTGCCGAGCGCAGGCAGGCACCGAGGTTGTGCGGGTCGGTCACGCCGTCCAGCACCAAGAGCAACGGTGCGCCTTCGGTACGGTCGAGCAACTCGTCGAGCATCGCCTCGCCCCACACCTGGCTTGGGCTGACGTCGGCCACCACGCCTTGGTGAACGCCTTCGACCCACACGTCCATTTCACGACGCTCGGCCTGGCCGATGGCAACCTTGTTTTGGGTGGCCAACTCGACCAGCGCCTGTACGCGCGGCTCGCTGCGACCTTCGGCCAACCACACCTGTTTGACGCGCTTGGGGTGGTGACGCAGCAGTGCTTCTACGGCGTGCACGCCGTAGATTTTTTCCAGACTCATGACTTGGCCTTAGGTTTGCGCGACCCGCCGCTTTTTGCGGGAGCCGAACCCGCTTTTGGCGGGCCTTTACGGTGTTTACTTGGCTTGCTCGACGGTTTTTCCGCCCCTTGGGACTTTCCCCCAGACGCCGCTTTACCACCGCTTTTGGCTTCGTTGAGCAACTGCTGCTTCAACTCGCGGCTCTTGCGCAGCTCGGCGTTTTTCGCCGCGGCGTCGCTTGGGCGGTAGGCTTCAGGGGCCTTGTCCTTGACGGAAGAACGACGACCGGCCTTGGCAGGTGCTGGCTCGGCCGTGGTTTTCGCCGCGGCCGTTTTGCCTTTGGACGCAGGCGCTGTGGTTTCACCACGCTTTTTACGACCCGCAGGTTCAGCCGGTTTGTCAGGCATGCCGAAGTCGATCTTGCGCTCGTCCAGATCGACACGCATGACCTGCACTTCAACGGTATCGCCCAAGCGGAAGCTGCGACCGGTGCGCTCGCCCGCCAGGCGGTGATGCACAGGGTCGAAGTGGTAGTAGTCACCCGGCAAGGCGGTGACGTGCACCAGGCCCTCGACATAGATGTCGGTCAGCTCGACGAACAGGCCAAAACCGGTCACGGCGGTGATCACACCCGGGAACGACTCGCCCACACGATCCTTCATGAACTCGCACTTGAGCCAGTTCACCACGTCGCGAGTGGCTTCGTCAGCGCGGCGCTCGCTCATGGAGCACTGCTCGCCCAGCTGTTCCAGGGCCGCTTCGTCGTACGGATAGATCCGTGCTTTCGGAATGGTCATGGCACCGGCGCGCTTGACGTGCGGGGTGTTCTGCTTGGAATGGATCACACTGCGGATCGCCCGGTGCGTGAGCAAGTCCGGGTAACGGCGAATCGGCGAAGTGAAGTGGGTGTACGCCTCGTAATTCAGGCCGAAGTGGCCCTGGTTATCGGCGCTGTACACCGCCTGGCTCAGCGAGCGCAGCATCACGGTCTGGATAACATGGTAATCCGGACGGTCCTTGATGCTGGCCAGCAGGGCTTGGTAATCCTTCGGCGTCGGGCCGTCCTTGCCTTTGTGCAGGGACAGGCCGAGTTCGCCGAGGAAGGCACGCAGTTTTTCCAGGCGCTCAGGCGGCGGGCCGTCGTGCACGCGATACAACGCAGGAATCTCGTGCTTCTTGAGGAACTCGGCAGTGGCCACGTTGGCCGCCAGCATGCACTCCTCGATCAGCTTGTGCGCGTCGTTACGGGTGGTCGGGGTGATCGCCGCAATCTTGCGCTCGGAGCCGAAGACAATCCGGGTTTCCTGGGTTTCAAAATCGATCGCGCCACGGGTATGACGGGCACCCAGCAACACCTTGTACAGCGAGTACAGCTGCTTGAGGTGCGGCACTACGCCAGCGTATTCGGTACGCAGGGCCTTGGCTTCGCTGGTCTTCGGCGCTTCCAGGATGGTGCTGACCTTGTTGTAGGTCAGGCGTGCCTGGGAGTGGATCACCGCCTCATAGAACTGGTAGTCGGTCATTTCGCCGGTTTTGGAGATGGTCATCTCGCACACCATGGCCAAACGGTCGACTTTCGGGTTCAGGGAGCACAGGCCGTTGGACAGCTGCTCGGGCAGCATCGGGATCACGCGCTCAGGGAAGTACACGGAGTTGCCGCGCACCTGGGCTTCGTTATCCAGGGCCGAACCGATCTTCACGTAGCTGGAGACGTCGGCAATCGCCACGTACAACTTCCAGCCGCCGGAGAACAGGCGCAGCTTGCCTGGCTTGGCTTCGCAATACACCGCATCGTCGAAGTCGCGGGCATCTTCGCCATCAATGGTGACGAACGGCAGATGGCGCAGGTCGATGCGTTTCTCTTTGTCTTTCTCTTCCACTTCCGGCTTGAGCTTGGCGGCTTCTTTGAGCACAGCCTCAGGCCAGACGTGAGGAATATCGTAGGTGCGCAAGGCAACGTCGATTTCCATGCCCGGCGCCATGTAGTTGCCGACCACTTCAACGATATCGCCCTGGGGCTGGAAGCGCGCCGTTGGCCAGTGGGTGATTTTCACCTCGACGAACTGGCCGACCTTGGCTGCGCCATTGCGGCCAGGGGTGATCAGCACTTCCTGCTGGACCTTCGGGTTATCCGGCACCACGAAGCCGATGCCGCCTTCTTCGAAGTAACGGCCGACGATAGATTCGTGGGCACGGGACACCACTTCGACGATCACGCCTTCGCGGCGGCCACGGCGGTCCAGGCCAGAAACCCGCGCCAGGGCACGGTCGCCATCGAACACCAGGCGCATTTGCGCCGGGCTCATGAACAGGTCGTCGCTGCCGTCGTCCGGGATCAGGAAGCCGAAGCCATCACGGTGGCCGGCAATGCGACCCAGGATCAGGTCCAGCTTGTCGACCGGCGCGTAAGTGCCACGACGGGTGTAGATCAACTGAGCATCGCGCTCCATCGCACGCAGACGGCGGCGCAGGGCTTCGAGCTGGTCTTCGGTGGTCAGACCGAATTCTTCAACCAACTGCTCGCGGCTAGCAGGCGAACCACGATCGGCGAGGTGCGCCAGGATCAGTTCGCGGCTAGGAATAGGGTTTTCATATTTTTCCGCTTCACGAGCGGCCTCGGGATCGAGGGACTGCCAATCGGCCATTAGAGAGTTTTCACCTTGTCTATATGCGGGTTAGTTTGGCATACGCGTATTGAAACGGGAAATTTCAGGTATCAACAAGCGTTTAAAAGCTCTTTGCGACCCCCGGCGCGCACCATGCACGACCACTGGCGAAATTTTCCAGGCTTTTTTCATGGCAGGGGTTTACAGCTCAAATATCGCTCCGTATAGTGCGCGCCATCGACGACGGCAACGTTGTTGATGCTGCCCAGGTGGTGAAATTGGTAGACACGCCAGCTTCAGGTGCTGGTGATCGCAAGGTCGTGGAAGTTCGAGTCTTCTCCTGGGCACCAAATTCAGATCAAACCCGCGAAAGCGGGTTTTTTCGTTTCAGGCCTTTGATTTTTAACGAAAAAATTGAATTATATTTTTCGAATCAGGGGTTTACAGATCAAAAGCCCCGCCGTATAGTTCGCCCCATCAACAGCGGCAACGTTGTTAGATAATGCCCAGGTGGTGAAATTGGTAGACACGCCAGCTTCAGGTGCTGGTGATCGCAAGGTCGTGGAAGTTCGAGTCTTCTCCTGGGCACCAAATTCAGATCAAACCCGCGAAAGCGGGTTTTTTCGTTTCCGGGGTTTGAAAACTTCCCAGTGATTCCCCCCTCATCCGCACTTGAGAAGATTTATCGTTTATCCTTGCAATGATTTGTTGCATATAAGCGAGGAACCCTTCGGATGATGATCCGTGACAACCGACTCAAGACATCCCTTCTGCGCGGCCTGACCCTCACCCTACTCAGCCTGACCCTGCTCTCGCCCGCCGCCCATTCTGCCGAAAAGGTCTCCCTGACCCTGTACAACGGCCAACACAAAGAAGTCGGCGATGAACTCGCCAAGGCCTTCGAAGCCAAGACGGGCATCCACGTCAACGTGCGCAAAGGCAGCAGCAACCAGTTGGCCAGCCAGGTCGTCGAAGAAGGTGAGCGCTCCCCTGCCGACGTCATCTACACCGAAGAATCACCACCTCTGAACAAACTCGGCGAGCAAGGCCTGTTGGCAAAAATCGATGCCAGCACCCTCGATGTGCTGCCCAAGGATTACGTGGGCAAAAACGGCGACTGGATGGGCGTGACCGCACGCACCCGCGTCGTGGCCTTCAACCCGAAACTGATTGCTGAAAAAGACTTGCCCAAGTCGGTACTGGATTTCGCGGGCCCCGAGTGGCAAGGCAAGGTCGGCTTCGTCCCCACCAGCGGCGCGTTCCAGGAGCAAGCCGTGGCGATCATCAAGCTGCACGGTCGCGAAGCCGCCGAAGAGTGGCTGACCGGCCTGCGCGCCTTCGGCAAGGTGTACAGCAACAACATGGTCGCCCTCAAGGCCGTGGAAAACGGCGAAGTAGCCACCGTTTTGGTGAATAACTACTACTGGTTCGCCCTGAAAAAGGAAAAAACCAATCTGGATTCCCAACTGCACTACTTCACCGATGGCGATGCCGGCGGCCTGATCACCGTGTCCTCCGCCGCCGCACTCAAATCCAGCAAGCATCCCAAAGAAGCTCAGCAATTGCTGGCATTTATGGCCAGCGAAGAAGGCCAGCGCGTGATTACTAACACGTCGGCTGAGTACCCGCTGCGCAAGGGCATGGAATCGAACCGCGGCCTCAAGCCATTTAGCGAGTTGCAGCCGCCCAAAGTCACCCCCGCAGACCTGGGTAACGCCGAGGAAGCCCTGGAACTGGAACGTGACGTTGGCCTGAACTGATGAACCCATCGCTTTCCGTCGCGGGGTTCACCCCCCGTCGCAAACGCCCGTCGATCTGGCTGCTGCTGCCCGTGCTGTTGCTGGTTGGCCTGAGCCTGTTGCCGCTCGTCTATGTCGGGCTCAAAACCTGGCAGGCGGGCTGGACGGAGGCGGTGCATCTACTGTGGCGACCGTATGTATTCGGACTGCTGCGCAACACTCTGGCGCTGATGGTCGGCGTGACCCTGACCTGCGGCGTGATCGGCCTGTCCCTGGCCTGGCTGCTGGAACGCAGCAACCTGCCAGGGCGGCGCATCTGGGGCGTGATTTTGTGCCTGCCGTTTGCGGTGCCGGCGTTTGTCAGCAGTTTTACCTGGGTGTCGCTGAGCGCTCAATTCGAGGGGCTCGGCGGCGCGATCCTGGTGATGAGCCTGTCCAAATACCCGCTGGTGTTTTTGCCGGTGGCGGCAACGCTGCGCAATCTTGACCCTTCCCTGGAAGAGTCGGCCCGCACCCTGGGGCTCAATCGCTGGGGTGTGTTCTTGCGCATCACCTTGCCGCTGCTGTGGCCATCGCTGCTGGCCGGCTCACTATTGATCGCACTGCACATGCTGGTGGAGTTCGGCGCGCTGTCGATCATCGGGTTGCAGACCTTCACCACTGCGATCTATCAGCAGTTCGAACTGGAGTTCAGCAATGCCAATGCGGCGATGCTCTCGGCAGTGCTGCTGGTGATGTGCCTGACCCTGCTGTGGCTGGAGTTGCGCGTACGCGGCAAGGGCCGGCACGTGCGCATCGGCCAGGGCGCGGCGCGACACGCCGAGCAGGTTCGACTGGGCAAGTGGGCGCCATTGGGCCAGGTGTATTGCCTGGCACTGGCGATCATTGGCAGCGGCATCCCACTGGGTATGCTCGGGTATTGGCTGGCAGTCGGTTCGTCGGCGGCGTTTCCGATGGCCGAGATCGGTGAGGCGCTGCTGTCTTCCCTGGCGCTCTCGCTGGGCGGCGCCGCACTGTGCCTGGTACTGGCAGTGCCGGTCGGGCTGCTGGTGGTGCGCTACAAAGGGCAACTGGCGATCTGGGCCGAACGCTTGCCGTACTTACTGCATGCCTTGCCCGGCCTGGTGATTGCGCTGACCCTGGTGTATTTCGCCCTGCATTACGTGCCGGCGCTGTACCAGACCTCGACGTTATTGCTGATTGCTTATGCGCTGCTGTTTTTGCCGTTGGCACAGGCGCCGATTCGTACAGCGCTGAATAAGGCTGCGCCACAATTGGAAGAGGCGGCGCGTACGCTCGGCGCCTCGTCGTTCAGTGCGTTTTGCCGGGTGACGTTGCCGATTATCTTTCCGGCGCTGGGGGCGGCGTTTGCACTGGTGTTTCTGGATGCGATGAAGGAGTTGACGGCGACATTGCTGCTCAGCCCTACCGGGTTGAATACCTTGGCGACGGCCGTCTGGGCGCATACCTCGAATGTGGAATTTGCGGCGGCGGCGCCGTATGCGGCGTTGTTGATAGTGGTGTCGGGGTTGCCGGTGTATTTGCTCACGACGCGGATGTATTTGAGTCGCTGAAACCGCTATCGCAGGCAAGCCAGCTCCCACAGTTGACCGAGTTCCAACTTTGGAATGCAGTTGGATGTGGGAGCTGGCTTGCCTGCGATGAGGCCCGTCCAGACAACCTCAAGCCCTGAACTGCCCCAAACTCGCCTTCAACTGCGCCGCCAACCCATCCAGCACCTTCCCACTGGCCGTCGTCTCCACCACCGCCTGCGCCGCACGCTCGGCCTGGGCATGGATCACCTCCACGCGCCCACGCACCGCATACGCGCCCTGAGCCTGATGCTCAGCCGCACGCGTCGCCAGGCCGATGGCAGCATGCACCTGCTCGACCGAAGCCTGTACCGTCTGCTGCAAGCGCACGCTGTCGCGCAGCACCGCCAGTCCCTCATTGGCCTGACGCCCCGCCTTGCCGATGGTTTCCACCGCTTCACGCGCGCCCTGCTGCAACGCGACGATATGCGCCTGGATATCGCCCGTGGAGCTTTGAGTCTTGCTGGCCAGCGCACGCACTTCGTCGGCCACCACCGCAAAGCCGCGCCCAGTCTCGCCAGCCCGTGCCGCCTCGATGGCCGCGTTAAGGGCAAGCAGGTTGGTTTGCTCGGCGATGCCGTGAATCACGGTAAGCACGACCTCGATTTGCTCGCTTTGCTGCGCCAGCCGTTCGATCACCTGGGAACCGGCCTGCACTTGCCCCGCCAGTGCCTCGATCAAGCTGCCGACTTCGGCCGAGGTCCGTGAGTTTTCATCCGTGGCCTGACGAATATCCACCACTTGCTGCAAAGCCGCCTGCATGGCGTGGCTTTCGGCCTGGGCCTCGTCGGCCATTTGCGACAAGGCGCGCAAACTCTCGGCCACTTCATCACGTTGCAAACCCGCCGCCGCATCGGCGCCGGCATTGCGCAACGTCATGGCGCCGATTTCCACGCCGGTACGCTGGGCCACGTCACCCGCCTCCCGCACGATGGGCTGCAACTTATCCACAAAGCGATTGACCGCCGAGGCCATGTCGCCGATTTCGTCCTTGCTGTTGATCTGCACGCGCTTGGTGAGGTCACCCTCACCTGCCGCCAGGTCATCCATCGCGGCAATCAGCAGCTTCAGGCGATTGACCACGCGCCGGCCCAGCACGATAGCGATCAACAGCAATACGCCAAGCCCCACCAGTGCCAGGCCCATGCCGATGCGCCAGCGCAGGGTGCCCGCCGCTTCTTGCACGGCGGCGGCGGTGTTGGCCGTCATTTGCGTGGCAGTGGCTTGCGCCGATTGCAGCCGGGCGCCCATGGCGCTGGCACTGTCCGCCGCGGCTCCCTTGAGGCTGTCGCCCACCAGCTGGTCACCGCTGGCGATCAGCGCGGCAAAGCGCTTATCCAAGGCTTGCAGGTCGGCTTCAACCGTCGCGGTCGACACACCCATGCGCACTTTGCCGATTTCCACACCGTTGGGGCTGATGGAGGCTTCGACGTAATACACGGACGGGTCTGTCTTGGCCGCGTCCAGCACCTTATCCAAGGCACGCTCCCCTGCGCCCTTTGCAAGCAGGGCCTGATTGATCGGGTTTTCGCGGTTCAGGTATCGGGTCAGGTGCTCGCCTGCGGCGTCGTCATACACCACGAACAGCACATTGGGGTTGCGCTGGGCCCGGCGGGCAAACTCCGACAGCGTAGGTACATCGCTGTCCCACATGGCGCGGGGCGCGACCGAGGCCAGCAATTGCGCCATGTCATTGGCGGAGTCCTGCAGGTCTTTTTCCAGGGTCGCACGCAACTGCTTTTGCTCTTCCTGTAAGCGCGTGGAAAGCCCGGCTGTCAGACGCTGGCGCGTGCTGGCGGACAGGCTGTCCAGGCTGGAGGTGACTTCCTTGCCAGCCTGGGCCAGTTCGCCAGACAACTTCTGGCTATCAATGCCCAGGCGATTGCCCAAATCGGCCTCCAGCGCCGTCACCGTGCTCCGCGTCAGCGCGACGGCCACCAGCACTTGCACCAAAAGAGCGATACCAAGGGTAACGAACACCGGCCGCAATAGACGGCTTTGTAACAACGAGAGAACGGCAGACACTGGAAATCCCTCCACCACGGGTGCCACTAATTTGATAGCACCTCGAAAAAGGGAAACACAGCAAGGGTCGTGCCGCTTGCCAGGCAGAAACGACAAAGGGCTCCCGAAGGAGCCCTTTGCCTGTTACATCAACAGCTTATTACGCGAACGGGTGACGCAGAACGATGGTCTCGTTGCGGTCCGGGCCCGTCGAAATAATGTCGATCGGTGCGCCAATCAGCGCTTCGACGCGCTTGATGTAAGCACGAGCGTTGGCTGGCAGCTCTTCCAGGGTCTTGGCGCCCACGGTCGATTCAGTCCAGCCCGGCACTTCTTCGTACACAGGCTGCAGGCCCACGTAGCTGTCAGCGTCGGTCGGAGCAACGTCGTTACCTTCAGCATCTTTGTAGCCGGTGCAGATGTTGATGGTTTCCAGGCCGTCGAGTACGTCCAGCTTGGTCAGGCAGATGCCCGAGATGCTGTTCACATCGATAGCGCGCCGCAGGATAACGGCATCGAACCAGCCGCAACGACGAGCACGGCCAGTGGTGGCGCCGAATTCGTGGCCTTGCTTGGCCAGGTGCGCACCAACGTCGTCGAACAGCTCAGTCGGGAACGGGCCCGAACCTACGCGAGTGGTGTAGGCCTTGGTGATACCCAGGATGTAGTCCAGGAACATCGGGCCAACGCCAGAACCGGTCGCAACGCCGCCAGCGGTGGTGTTGGAGCTGGTCACGTACGGGTAGGTACCGTGGTCGATGTCCAGCAACGAACCCTGGGCACCTTCGAACATGATGTCCTTGCCAGCGCGACGCAGGTCGTGCAGCTCGGCCGTCACGTCCAGCATCAGCGGCTTGAGCAGCTCAGCGTATTCCTTGCACTCGGCCAGGGTCTTTTCAAACTCGATGGCTGGCTCTTTGTAGTAACCGACCAGCATGAAGTTGTGGTAATCCACCAGTTCACGCAGCTTGTCTTCAAAGCGCGGCATGTTGAGCAGGTCGCCCACACGCAGGCCACGACGTGCAACCTTGTCTTCGTAGGCCGGGCCGATGCCGCGACCGGTGGTGCCGATCTTCAGCTCGCCACGCGCCTTTTCACGGGCCTGGTCCAGCGCAACGTGGAAGGACAGGATCAGCGGGCAGGACGGGCTGATACGCAGGCGCTCGCGCACCGGTACGCCTTTCTCTTCCAGCTTGGTGATCTCGCGCAGCAGGGCGTCAGGTGCGACCACCACGCCGTTGCCGATCAGGCACTGCACGCCTTCGCGCAGGACACCCGACGGGATCAGGTGCAAGACGGTTTTTTCGCCATCGATGACCAGGGTGTGGCCAGCGTTGTGCCCACCTTGGTAGCGCACTACGGCGGCAGCATGTTCGGTCAGCAGATCAACGATCTTGCCTTTGCCCTCATCACCCCATTGGGTGCCCAGGACTACGACATTCTTACCCATAACACTTGTCCTCATTCGCGCAAACTTGGTGCCGGCGATGGCCGGCAGGAAAACTCAAGAAGCCAGTGGCGATACTTGCCAAAGCCCGTTCTGCTGAATCAATTGCCGGTCGCAGTCCGCTTCACGGGCGGCGGCCAATGGCTGCCCAGGCAAGGCCTGGACTACACGCTGACCCTCACGGCGTAACTGGCAAACCTGCTGCCAGAGCGCTGCGTCCGTACTGTCGGGCATCCAGATGCCACCAGACGGCAGCTCGACCTCAGCACGCCCCAGGGTCACCAGGGTTTTCAAATCGGTGGAAAAACCAGTGGCCGGACGCGCACGACCGAAGTCGGCGCCGATATCGTCATAGCGACCACCTTGGGCGATGGCCTGGCCAACACCCGGAACGAACACCGCGAACACCACACCGGTGTGGTAGTGGTAGCCGCGCAATTCACCCAGATCAAAATACAGCGGCAGCTCCGGGAACCGCGCCGACAGGCGCTCGGCAATCGCCAGCACATCATCCAGTGCCGCCAATACCGGTGCCGGCGCATTGGCCAGGCGCTCACGCGCAGCCACCAGCACTTCACGGCCGCCGCACAGGTCTACCAGGGCGCGCAGCATGCCGGCAAGCTCGGCAGGCACACCCTCGGTGAGGGCGATCACTTCATCGATCGCCTTGCGCTGCAGGGCATCGAACAACTGTTGCTCCACTTCACCGGACAACCCGGCGGCGCGCGCCAGGCCGCGGTAGATACCGACGTGGCCCAGGTCCATGTGCACATCCGGCACATCCGCCAGTTGCAGCATGGCCAGCATCAGGCTGATCACTTCAACATCGCTGCTCGGGCTGGCATCGCCGTACAACTCGGCGCCCAACTGGATCGGGCTACGGGAAGACGACAACGCGCGTGGCTGGGCATGCAGTACGCTGCCTGCATAGCACAGGCGGCTCGGGCCTTCGCGACGCAGGGTGTGCGCATCGATGCGCGCCACTTGCGGCGTGATGTCGGCACGGAACCCCATTTGCCGGCCCGATTGCGGGTCGATGACCTTGAAGGTGCGCAGATCCAGGTCCTGGCCCGCGCCGGTCAGCAGGGATTCCAGGTACTCGATATGGGGAGTCACGACAAACTCGTAACCCCAGCTCTGGAACAGATCCAACACCTGGCGACGCGCTACTTCAATGCGCGCAGCTTCTGGTGGCAGTACTTCTTCGATGCCATCTGGCAGCAGCCAGCGGTCTACCGTTGCCATTACGCCATTCCCCTTTGATCCGGGCGGCCAGCCCTCGGCCGAGCCTTGAGTGAAGCAGAAAATACCCGCCCCTTGCATAAACCACGCGCAAGAGCGACGTGACGAACGGCCTGCAAACGGCCTCGTCGGGCACTTTCCTCGAAAAACCTGTCACGCCTGCCGAATCAAACATGCAGACGCAAAAAAGCCGGGAATTTCCCGGCTGCCGCATCATACACCCGTTTTCTGAAAGGATCACCCCGCCAGGCATTTTAGCCGCCCGACGGAGTGCGCCTTACAGAATCACGGGCTGGTTACTTGGACTTTTCCAGGTAGCGGAAGAAGTCGCTGCTTGGGTCCAGCACCAGTACGTCGGTTTTGTTCGCAAAGCTTTCACGGTAAGCACGCAGGCTACGGTAGAACGCGTAGAACTCCTGGTCCTGGCCGTAGGCCTTGGCATAGATCGCCGCGGCTTGAGCATCGCCATCACCACGCGCCTCTTCAGACTCGCGATAGGCTTCTGCCAGCAGTACACGACGCTGACGGTCGGCATCGGCACGGATACCTTCAGCCAACTCGTTACCCTTGGCGCGGTGCTCACGAGCCTCACGCTCACGCTCGGTGCTCATACGCTCGAACACGCTGCGGTTCACTTCCTTGGGCAGGTCAATGGCCTTGACGCGAACGTCGACCACTTCAATACCCAATTCTTTTTCCGCCATGGTGTTCAGCGAACGGGTGATGTCAGCCATCAGCGCATCACGTTCACCGGATACCACCTCGTGCAGGGTGCGCTTACCAAACTGGTCACGCAGGCCCGATTCCAGACGGCGGGACAAACGCTCGTCGGCAATCTGCTTGAGGCCGGAAGTCGCGGTGTAGAAGCGCTCGGCATCCTTGACGCGCCACTTGGCGTAGGCGTCAACCATCACGGCTTTCTTTTCCAGGGTCAGGAAGCGCTGTGTCGGTGCATCCAGGGTCATCAGGCGGGCGTCGAACTTGCGCACCTGGTTGACGTAGGGGACTTTCACATGCAGGCCCGGCTGGACATCCGCCTGGACCACGCGACCGAATTGCAGCAGCACCGCACGCTCGGTCTGAGCGACGATGTAGAAGCAGTTCCAGGCAGCGATGACCACGACGACGCCCACAATCAGGGCGGTCAGCGATTTATTGCTCATCAACGACTCTCCCTGGTACGTGTTTGCTGTTGCAGCAAGTCAGCGGCCGCACGGGCGCTCGCTTCGTTGGCAGCGGCATTCGAACCGGTGGACGGTGCGCTGGCGCCGCTACGACCACCTTCGATCATCTTGTCCAGCGGCAGGTACAGCAGGTTGTTCTGCCCACCTTTGCTGCCGGTCACGAGAACCTTGCTGGTGTTGCTGAAGACTTCCTGCATGGTGTCCAGGTACAGACGCTCGCGGGTCACTTCAGGTGCCTTGCGGTACTCGGCAACCAGCTTGGTGAAACGATCGGCCTCACCCTTGGCGCGGGAGACCACTTCATCACGGTAACCGTTGGCATCTTCAAGGATGCGCTGGGCCTGACCACGGGCTTCTGGCACAACGCCGTTGGCATAGGTTTCAGCCTGGTTGCGCGAACGCTGCTCGTCTTCACGGGCACGGATCACGTCGTCAAAGGCTTCCTGCACTTCACGCGGTGCCGCTGCGCTTTGCACGTTCACCTGGGTAACGGTGATACCGGTGCGGTAAGTGTCGAGGAAACGTTGCAGACGCTCCTTGATTTCGCTGGCCATCAACTCACGACCTTCGGTGAGCACCTGGTCCATGGCGGTGGAACCCACCACGTGGCGCAGGGCACTTTCGGTTGCGTGTTGCAGGCTGATTTCCGGCTGATCAACGTTCAGCACAAAGTCTTGCAGGTTGCTGATCTTGTACTGCACGGTCAGCGGCACTTCGACGATGTTCTCGTCTTCGGTCAGCATCTGGCCCTGCTTGGTGTACGCACGCTCACGCGTCACGTTCTCCATGTACTTCTTGTCGATCGGCGGGAAATAGATATTCAGGCCCGGGCCGACAGTTTCGTAGTACTTGCCGAAGCGCAGCACCACGGCTTGCTCCTGCTCGTCCACCACGTACACGGCGCTGTAGAGCCATACGGCCGCCAGCACGACAAGACCCAGGCCCAGCAGGCCATAGCCACCGCCCTTGCTTGTGCGACCGCCGTCGTCACCACCACGTTTTTTCCCACCACCGAACAACCCATTCAGGCTTTCCTGCAGCTTTCGGAAGGCCTCGTCGAGATCCGGTGGCCCCTTGCGGTCGCCATTATTGCGGCGCTTACCACCCCAAGGATCCTGATTATTCGAGTTGCCACCCGGCTCATTCCAAGCCATAGCGCTCTCCATCTGATAAAGCAAAGACGCACCCACGGCGCGCCGACCAATGCTACAGAATGCCTGCTACTGCGGCACAACCGCTTTCTCAGGCTTTTATTGCAAAGTGTGTTGTTCGATGAACTCTGCCGGTACAACACCCTCTCGACTGACCAGCCGATTGAGTTCCGAGCGTGGCAATCGAACAGCCAGCAAGCTGACACCTTCTTCGTCGTGTTCTTCTTTCTGTACCGCGCCCAGCTCGAAAAACTGTGCACGCAGTCGAGCAAAACGCTGCGGCAAGCGCAAGGTGCCAACGAACAAATCGCTGCCGAGCAATTCGGCAATGGCTTGTTCCAACAGCTCCAGACCACTGCCATCTCGCGCCGACAGCCAGACCCGTTGGGGCTTGCCATTTTCGTCGCGCTGGATCTGTGGCTCAACGCCTTCAAGCAAATCGAGTTTGTTATAGACCTCGAGGATCGGCAAGTCCTGGGCACCAATCTCGCCCAGCACCACCATCACCTGTTCAATCTGCAGCATGCGATCCGGTTCGGCCGCATCGATCACGTGCAAGAGCAGGTCGGAATTGCTCGACTCTTCGAGCGTAGACCGAAATGCCTCCACCAGCTTGTGGGGCAGGTGACGAATGAAACCCACGGTATCGGCCAGCACAATCGGCCCCAGGTCGTCGATGTCCAGACGGCGCAGGGTCGGGTCGAGGGTGGCGAACAGTTGGTCGGCCGCGTACACATCCGACTGGGTCACGTTATTGAACAGCGTGGATTTGCCGGCGTTGGTGTAGCCCACCAACGACACCGTAGGGATATCCGCACGGGAACGGCCACGTCGCGACTGCTCGCGCTGGCTGCGTACTTTTTCCAGGCGGCCCTTGATCTGGCGCAGGCGAACCCGCAGCAGACGCCGGTCGGTTTCCAACTGGGTTTCACCCGGGCCACGCATGCCGATACCGCCACCCTGACGCTCAAGGTGAGTCCAGCCGCGAACCAGACGCGTGCTCATGTGGTCAAGCTGGGCCAGTTCAACCTGGAGCTTGCCTTCATGGGTGCGGGCGCGCTGGGCGAAAATATCGAGAATCAGGCCGGTACGGTCGATCACGCGACACTCGAAAACACGTTCGAGGTTACGTTCCTGACTGGGCGTGAGGGTGTGATTGAAGATCACCAGATCGGCTTCTTCGGCATGAACCAGGTCGCGCAGTTCCTCGACCTTGCCGCTGCCAATCAGGTATTTGGCGGTTGGCCGATGACGCGGTACGTTAAAAAACGCAACGGTCTCGGCGCCGGCCGAATTTGCCAACTCCTGAAACTCCTGCGGATCTTCGCGCGCCTCAGGGTCCTGTCCATCCAAGTGAACGAGGATTACTCGCTCACCACCACCGTGGCGCTCAAAGAACAAAGGAGACTCCTATCAGGCGTTACCTGGCTCAGCGTCACCCTGTTCATCACCTGCTGCGCTAGGCAGACGGATTGGACGAACTGGAACGACTGTCGAGATAGCGTGCTTGTAAACCATCTGGCTGACGGTGTTTTTCAGCAGGATAACGAATTGGTCGAACGACTCGATCGTACCTTGCAGCTTGATGCCGTTGACCAGATAGATGGAAACCCCAACTTTCTCTTTACGTAAAGTATTCAAGTAAGGGTCTTGTAGCGAATGCCCTTTTGACATGTGCCGCACTCCTTTAAGGATCAATAATAAAAAATCGGAAAATAGATAGCTTATGGCCGTCACACCCCCAAGGATAGACGGCAATTGCAAGGACTCAGCTCAATATGGAGACCGTTCCCAAGTATTTCAAGGCGCGTGACAGATTGTCGCTGTCCAGGCTGTCCAACCAGTGCAAATCGCTCCAGCTGCGCAGCCAGGTGAACTGGCGCTTCGCCAACTGGCGCGTGGCGATGATGCCGCGCTCCTGCATTTCGGCTGACGTCAGCTTGCCATCCAGATGATCCCAGACTTGGCGGTAGCCTACAGCACGTATCGAAGGCAGCCCTGCATGCAGGTCACCTCTTGAACGCAATGCTACGACCTCGTCCACAAACCCCTGTTCCAACATTAGTGTGAATCTTTGTGCAATTCGTTCATGCAGCACCTGGCGATCTGCCGGAGCGATGGCCAGATTCGCCACAGTATAGGGCAATTGTGACTGTCCAGATGCGTCTGCATCAGCACTTTGCGCACTTTGTTTCAGCCGATGTTCAGTCATGGTCTGGCCACTGACACGCCAGACTTCCAGCGCGCGGGTGAGCCGCTGAGGGTCATTGGGGTGAATACGTGCCGCAGACACCGGGTCTACCGCCGCCAACTGGTCGTGCAGGGCTTGCCAGCCAAGGCGCGCAGCCTCTTCTTCCAGTTCGGCGCGCACCTGAGCATCGGCAGGCGGCATATCGGCCAGGCCTTCCTGCAATGCCTTGTAGTAGAGCATGGTGCCGCCCACCAGCAGCGGGATATTGCCGCGCGCGGTGATCTCGGCCATGGCTGCCAGGGCGTCGGTGCGAAAATCCGCCGCCGAATAGCTCTGCGCCGGGTCGATGATGTCGATCAACTGGTGCGGATACTGGGCCAACAGCGCCTTCGACGGCTTGGCCGTACCGATATCCATGTCCCGGTAAACCAGGGCAGAGTCGACACTTATCAGCTCGCAAGGCAGCACCTTGGTCAGCTCGATGGCCAGGTCGGTCTTGCCGGCGGCCGTGGGGCCCATCAGGAAGATGGCGGGGGGCAAGGCGCTCATCAGCGGCCGCGCAAGAACAGTTTGTCCAGATCGTCCAGGCCCATCTGGGTCCAGGTCGGTCGGCCATGGTTGCATTGACCGCTGCGCTCGGTGTTTTCCATGTCGCGCAGCAGGCCGTTCATTTCCGGCAGGGCCAGGCGGCGGTTGGCGCGGATGGCGCCGTGGCAGGCCATGGTGCCAAGCAATTCGTTGATATGCGCCTGGATACGGTCACTGGTGCCGTACTCCATCAGGTCTGCCAGCACGTCGGCCACCAGGCGGTTGGCCTCGGCCTGCTTGAGCAGCGCGGGAATCTGGCGGATCGCCAGGGTTTCCGGGCCCAGCCGTTGCAACTCGAAGCCCAGCTTCTGGAACACGCTGTGATGTTCTTCTGCGCAGTCGGCTTCACGCTGGCTCACCGCCAGGGATTCGGGCACCAGCAGCGGCTGGCCGCTGAGGCCTTCGCTGGCCATGGCGATCTTCAGGCGCTCGTACATGATCCGCTCATGGGCGGCGTGCATGTCCACCACCACCAGGCCATGGGCGTTTTCGGCGAGGATATAAATGCCTTTGAGCTGCGCCAGGGCATAACCCAGCGGCGGAATATCACCGCCGCCTTCGGGCAACGCCACAGCAGCATCCGACTCAGCCCCCGGCAGCGGCGCGAAAAACTCACGATACGCCGCCTGGGCCTCGGCCACCGGCACCGTCGATTGCGGGCGCGGGGTGTATTGATACTGATAACCCGCACCGGCACCTGAATTTGGCGCGGTGTAGGCTGGCTGTGCCTGTGGCGATTGCAGCAAGTTGGCCGCCAGGCTCATCTCGCCCTGGGGGCCGAACTCGCCGGCTTCCGGACCGCTCGGCCGCACCACCGCCGTGACAATCGGCGCGGACAACTGATCATCCGGACGCACGTCGCCCAGGGCGCGGTGCAGCGTGCCGTAGAGGAAGTCATGCACCATGCGCCCGTCACGGAAGCGCACCTCGTGTTTGGTCGGGTGCACATTGACGTCGACCACCGAAGGGTCAACCTCAAAGAACAGCACAAAGGTGGGGTGGCGCCCGTTGAACAGCACATCGCGATAAGCCTGGCGTACCGCGTGGGCCACCAGTTTGTCGCGTACCGCCCGGCCATTCACAAAGAAATACTGCAAGTCGGCCTGGCTGCGGGAGAACGTCGGCAACCCGACCCAGCCCCACAGCCTCAGGCCATTGCGCTCGATCTCAATCGGCAACGCCTGCTCCAGGAAGCCGCTGCCACACACCGCCGCGACCCGCCGAGCACGCGCGGCGTCGTCGTTGGCTTCGTGCAGGCTGAGGATGGTCTTGCCATTGTGGCGCAAGTGAAAGGCCACATCGAAACGCGCCAAGGCCAGGCGCTTGATGACTTCTTGCAGGTGATCGAATTCGGTTTTTTCGGCCTTGAGGAACTTGCGCCGCGCCGGGGTATTGAAGAACAGGTCGCGCACTTCCACCGAGGTGCCCACTGGATGCGCCGCCGGCTGGACCCGAGGCGCCATGTCGCGGCCTTCGGTTTCCACTTGCCAGGCCTGCTCGGCGCTACGGGTGCGAGAGGTCAGGGTCAGGCGGGCCACGGAGCTGATGGAGGCCAGGGCCTCACCACGAAAGCCCAGGCTCATGACCCGCTCCAAGTCTTCCAGGTCGCGGATCTTGCTGGTGGCGTGACGGGCCAGGGCCAGGGGCAGGTCATCCGAAGAGATACCGCTGCCATCGTCACGTACCCGCAGCAGCTTGACGCCGCCCTGCTCCACATCGACATCGATGCGTTTGGCACCGGAGTCGATGCTGTTTTCCAGCAATTCCTTGATCACCGACGCCGGGCGTTCAACCACCTCACCCGCGGCGATCTGGTTGGCAAGGCGCGGGCTGAGCAATTCAATGCGCGAGCCGCTGTTCAAGGTGGACTCGCTCATTACTGCGCCGCCAATGAAGTGCCGGGGATGGTCAACACCTGGCCGATCTTCAACTCATCGGTCTTCAGGTTATTGGCGCTGCGCAAGGCTGCAGGCGTGACCTGGAAACGCACGGCCAGCATGGCAACGGTGTCACCGGGTTGCACACGATGGTCACGCGGGCCCTGGGCGATTTTGCCGGAGTCGCGCAGCCAGGCGATATAGGTGCCCGGCGGCGGGTTCTGCTGGAAGAACTGGCGCACACCGGCGCTGATCGAGCGCGCCAGCGCTTGCTGGTGGCTGGCGCTGGCCAGTTTCGACGCTTCGTTGGCGTTGGAGATAAACCCGGTTTCCACCAGGATCGACGGAATATCCGGCGACTTCAACACCATGAACCCGGCTTGTTCCACGCGCTGTTTATGCAGCGAGGTCACACGGCCGATATTGCTCAGGACTTTCTGGCCCACGTTGAGGCTGGAGGTCAGCGAGGCGGTCATCGACAGGTCGAGCAGTACGCCTGCGAGCATCTTGTCCTTGTCATCAAGGGAGACGTTGCCGGCGCCGCCGATCAAGTCGGAGCGGTTTTCACTGTCGGCCAGCCAGCGTGCGGTCTCGGAGGTAGCGCCGCGATCCGACAAGGCAAATACCGAGGCGCCAAAGGCAGCGGTTGAAGGCGCGGCGTCGGCGTGAATGGACACGAACAAGTCGGCGCCTTTCTTGCGGGCAATTTCGGTCCGGCCACGCAACGGAATAAAGTAGTCACCGGTGCGGGTCAGTTCGGCGCGGTAGCCTTTCATGCCGTTGACCTGGCGCTGCAGCTCACGGGCGATGGCGAGCACCACGTCTTTCTCGTGCTGGCCGCGTGAGCCGGATGCCCCCGGGTCTTCGCCACCGTGGCCAGCGTCGATCACCACGATGATGTCGCGCTTGCCTGCCGGGGCGGGCGGCGGCGGTGGCAGCTTGACCTGGGGTTGCGAAGGGTTGACCGGCACCGCAGGCACCGTTGCCACGCTCGGCGTTGGCGCAGGCGGCGGTGCGGCGTCGGCGGGGTTGTCGAACAGGTCGACCACCAGGCGGTTGCCGTACTGGGCGTTGGGGGCCAGGGAGAAGCTTTTGGGGGTCACAGCCTTTTTCAGGTCGATGACTACACGCAGGTCGGTCGGCGTACGCTGGGCCGAGCGCATGGCGGTAATGGGCGTGTTGGCGGTGGAGACTTTCAGCGGCGCGGCCAGGCTGGCACCGTTGATGTCGATCACCAGGCGATCAGGCGCCGTCAAGGTAAAGACGCTGTGCTGGACCGGGCCAGACAGGTCGAACACCAGTCGCGTGTTATCCGGCGCTCGCCACAGGCGAACACTTTTCACCTGTGAAGCAGCCAGAGCATTGACAGTCATTGCCGCAAGCAACACCCCCACGACAGCAACCAACGCGCGAAAGCGCATACCTAACCCCACCAATTATTTGAATTCCAATGCCAGAGCAGCACACCACGACTCAGCGCGTGGGCTCTGGGGCAACAACTTCAGCTGACGTCCGTGCTCATGCGGCGTAATGGTAATGGTCAGGTCCGGCTTTGGCAAAAAGCCTGTGCCTTTATTTGGCCACTCGATCAGGCATAACGCATCCTCGTCGAAGTAATCACGGATGCCCATGAACTCCAGTTCTTCCGGATCGGCCAGGCGATAGAGGTCGAAGTGGAAGGCTCGCACATCCCCAATCTCGTAGGGCTCGACAAGCGTGAACGTCGGGCTTTTTACTGCGCCCGCGTGGCCCAGCCCCCGAATGATCCCCCGGGACAGTGTGGTTTTGCCTGCGCCCAGGTCGCCCTCGAGAAAGATCAACCCGGCCCCTTGGGTGACCTGCGAAATACGCTGGCCCAACGCGACCATGGCCTCTTCATCTGCCAAAAAAAGAATTACTTCAGGCACGGCGACTGCTCCTCCAGCAATTGACGAATGGCGGGGATCAGGTCGCTGGCGGCCAAGCCGCGACCAAAACTGCCCTGGCGGTCTCCGGCGGTCGCGTGCAACCACACGGCCAGGCAGCTCGCTTCGTACGCGGGCATACCCTGAGCCAATAGTGCGCCGACCAGACCGGCCAAGACATCACCGAGCCCCGCCGTCGCCATCGCTGGGTGGCCTTGATCACACCGTGACACACGCCCATCCGGGCTGGCAATCAAACTGCCAGCACCCTTGAGGATAGCCACTGCATTGAACTTCTGGCTCAACGCGCGCGCCACCTTAAGGCGATCAGCCTGAACCTCGGCTGTCGATAGCCCCAACAAACGCGCAGCTTCGCCCGGATGAGGGGTAATCACACAGTTGGCCGGCAGCTCGACGCTGCCAGTGGCCAGTTGATTGAGCGCATCGGCATCCCACACCTGCGGCTGGCGGGCATTGGCCGCGACCGACAACAGGCTTTTGCCCCAGGCGGCATCGCCCAGGCCAGGACCAATGACGATCACCGAGATTTTTTCCAGCAGGCCCACCAACTGGTTGGCCGAGCTCACGCCGACGGCCATGACCTCCGGCAGCCGAGCCAGAGCGGCCGGCACATGTTCCGGCCGCGTCGCCAGCGAGACCATGCCGGCGCCGCTGCGCAGGGCACTTTCGGTACTCAGCAGCGCCGCGCCGCCAAAGCCACGGTCACCACCGATGACCAGCAGGTGGCCGAATTGGCCCTTATGGGCGTCCGGGGAGCGCGCAGCCAGTTGCGGCAAATGGCCGGGCAACAACAGCTGAACGTCGGTAATTGGGTGTTTTGTCTGAGGCATGCGTCTTCAAGCTCCGATGTCTGGCAGAATTATACGCATCTAACCTGTGGTTTCCCGTGTCTCATGCCTGCTATTACCTCCGATCTGCCCGCCCTCGCTCAATCGATCAAAGACTGGGGCCGCGAGCTGGGCTTTCAACAAGTGGGCATCAGCGGCCTCGACCTGGCTGAGCATGAACAGCACCTGCAACGCTGGCTCGACGCGGGTTACCACGGCGAGATGGAGTACATGGGCGCCCACGGCAGCAAACGCTCGCACCCGGACGAGCTGGTGCCCGGTACCTTGCGCGTGGTGTCACTGCGCATGGATTACCTGCCTGGCGACACCCACATGGCGCAATTGCTGGCCCAGCGAGAAAAAGCCTACATCTCGCGCTACGCCCTGGGCCGCGATTACCACAAGCTGATCCGCAAGCGCGTGCAGCAGCTGGCCGACCGCATCCAGGCGCAAATCGGGCCGTTCGGCTTTCGCGCCTTTGTCGACAGCGCGCCGGTCCTGGAAAAAGCCATCGCCGAACAAGCGGGCCTGGGCTGGATCGGTAAAAACACCCTGGTTCTCAACCGCAAGGCCGGCAGTTATTTCTTTTTGAGCGAACTGTTTGTCGATTTGCCGTTGCCGGTGGACCCACCCCACACTACCGAACACTGTGGCCGTTGCACGGCGTGCCTGGACATCTGCCCTACCAACGCCTTCGTCGGCCCTTACGTGCTGGACGCGCGACGTTGCATTTCCTACCTGACCATCGAACTCAAGAGCGCCATCCCCGAAGACCTGCGCCCACTGATCGGCAACCGGGTATTTGGCTGCGATGACTGTCAGATCGTTTGCCCGTGGAATCGTTTCGCCCGATCCACCGCCGAAAGCGATTTCAAGCCACGGCACAATCTGGATAACGCTGAACTGGCCGAATTGTTTATGTGGGACGAGGATAAATTTCTCAGCAGCACCGAAGGCTCACCCTTGCGCCGCGCCGGTTACGAACGCTGGTTACGCAACCTGGCGGTGGGCCTGGGCAATGCGCCCTCCAGCATTCCGGTGTTGGAAGCCTTGAAGGCGCGGCGGGACTACCCGTCTGAGTTGGTGCGCGAACACGTGGAGTGGGCGCTGGAGCAACACGCGGCCCGCTAGTGTACGTCGTCGTTGTAGACGAACTTGGGCATTTCCCAGTGAAAACGGATCGCCAGCAAGCGCAATAAAAAGCCGCTGAACAGCGTCAGCAGAATCGCTTGCTCGCTGGGCAGCTCCAGGTAAAGACACAGCAGGTAGAACCACGCGGCCAGGAAAGACACGCTGGCATATAGCTCGCGGCGGAAGATCAGCGGGATGTCGTTACAGAAGATATCCCGCAGGATGCCGCCGAATACCCCGGTGATGACCCCGCTGACCGACGCCACCAACATACCGTGGCCCATTTCCAGGGCGGTCATGCAGCCGATTAGGGTGAACGCTACCAACCCCACCGCATCCAGCGCCAGGAACAGCGAGCGCAGGTGGCGCATCAGCGGTGCGATAAAGATCGTCACCAGCGCCGCAACAGAGGTCAGCACCAGGTACTCCGGGTGCTTGACCCAGGTCAGCGGGTAGTGGCCGAGCAACACATCGCGCACCGAACCGCCGCCCAAGGCCGTCACGCAAGCGATCAGCACCACGCCAAACCAGTCCATGCCACGCCGACCCGCGGACAGGGCGCCAGTCATGGCTTCGGCGGTGATGGCGACGAGGTAGAGCATCAGCAACATGATGGCGATCCTGACAGAGAGGCCGGCAGTCTAATCATTTGCCGAGGGCACCAAAAGGGGGCGCTTGGCGATAAACCGCGTCGCCTGCATCGCAGGCAAGCCAGCTCCCACACTTTGATTTGCGAATGCAGTCAAATGTGGGAGCTGGCTTGCCTGCGACGGCGCATTCACTGGCGCCGCAGAATCAAGCCTTGATGAAATGCTTGCGGTAATGCTGCAACTCGGCAATCGACTCGCGAATATCATCCAGCGCCAGGTGCGTGCTGCCTTTATGGAAGCTGTCTTTGACTTCCGGCGCCCAACGCGCAGCCAGTTCCTTCAAGGTCGACACGTCGAGGTTGCGGTAGTGGAAGTAGCTTTCCAGTCCCTTCATGTGCGTATAAAGGAAGCGACGGTCCTGGCAGATGCTGTTGCCGCAGATCGGCGACTTGCCCTTGGGCACCCATTTTCCCAGAAAGGCGATGGTTTCAGCCTCGGCTTCGGCCATGCTGATGCGGCTGTCGCGCACGCGCTGGGTCAGCCCGGAGTTACCGTGGGTGCGGGTGTTCCACTCGTCCATGGTGGCGAGCACAGCGTCGCTGTGGTGGATGGCGATCACTGGGCCTTCGGCCAAGGTGTTGAGGTTGCTGTCGGTGACAATGGTCGCCATCTCGATGATGACGTCGGTGTCGGGGTTCAGACCGGTCATTTCCAGATCGATCCAAATCAGGTTCTGTGGGTTTTGCATGGCTTGATTCTCTTGGCACCTTGGCGTAGCCGGGCAGTTTAGCAGGCGGGGGCGTGCTAGACTCGCGACCGTTTTACCCAACTTTTGCATTATCGACACGGAACACCAATGGCCAAACGCCAGCTCAACCGTCGCCAAAACTGGCGCATCGAAAAGATTCAAGGTGAACGCGCCGCCCGCGCCGCCAAACGTGAATCCTCCGCCGTGGAAGCGCTCGAGGGCGGCGACCTGGGCCCCGAACAAACGGGCCTGGTGATCGCGCACTTTGGTGTGCAGGTCGAAGTCGAGGCGCTCGAAGGCGAACTCGCAGGCCAGGTGTTCCGTTGCCACTTGCGCGCCAACCTACCTGCACTGGTCACCGGCGACAAGGTGGTGTGGCGTGCCGGCAACCAGGGCATCGGCGTCATCGTCGCCCAGTTGCCGCGCAGCACCGAACTGCGCCGCCCCGACAGCCGTGGGCAGCTCAAGCCGGTGGCGGCCAACGTCGACATGATCGTGATCGTGTTCGCGCCGCTGCCCGAGCCCCATGCCAACCTGATCGACCGCTACCTGGTCGCGGCTGAGCATGCTGGTATCCGCCCGTTGCTGCTGCTGAACAAATTCGACCTGATCGACGAGCAGAACGCCCCGGCGCTCAATGCGTTGCTGGCGGTCTACCGCACCCTGGGCTACCCGGTTCTGGAAGTGTCGGCCCATCACGGCAACGGCATGGAACAGCTGCAACAGCAATTGAACGGGCGCATCAGCGTGTTCGTCGGCCAGTCAGGCGTGGGCAAGTCGTCGCTGGTCAACAGCTTGTTGCCGGAAGTCGAAACCCGCGTGGGCCCGCTGTCGGAACTGTCCGGCCAGGGCACCCACACCACCACCACCGCGCGGTTGTTCCACTTCCCGGGCGGCGGCGAGTTGATCGACTCGCCGGGTATTCGTGAGTTCGGCCTGGGCCACGTCAGCCGCAGCGATGTGGAAGCAGGCTTCATCGAGTTCAACGACCTGATCGGCACCTGCCGCTTCCGCGACTGCAAACACGACCGCGAGCCGGGTTGTGCGCTGCTCAAGGCACTGGAAGATGGGCGCGTGCAGCAGCAGCGGATGAACAGCTATCGGTCGATTATTGCGAGCTTGCCTGAGAGCAGTTATTGACGGTCAATTTCTTGATACACATAAACCAGGGTGCTGAACGCCCTAGCCCATTGATTTAACAGGAGCGGGCATCAAGAGTCCGGATCAACTGGGTGGCTCATACACACAAGCCAGCTTGTATTCAGATTTCCTGATGCCCATAATTGCTCCGTCACCAGCGAAAGCTGGCAGGAGTCTGGATCCTTTTCGGGGTTGATCCAGCGGCGCAGAAGGGGCGAAGCAAGCTCCGCTGCGTGTCGAATGAAGCCGCCTTCGGGCGGCTTTGCTTTTTGTGGGGAATTAACATTTGGCTCTCTACTATCACCCCAAACAAGGCGACGTTTTGCTGTGTGACTTCACCCGAGGCTTTGTCGCCCCGGAAATGCTGAAGATCCGCAAGGTTGTCGTGATATCGCCTACCGCGACCCACAATCGCAAGCTCTGCACCGTGGTGCCAATCTCCTCTACTGCACCAGCGACCCAATACGACTGGCGCCATTTGCTACGCACCAATCCACTTCAGTCCGATGGTTATAAAGAGCTATGGGTGAAGTGCGACATGATTTATACCGTCAGCTTTGAGCGCCTCGACAAGTTGCATAGAAAGACTCGCACCAAAGGTCGGGAGTACTTCGTACCGCGCCTGTGCGCCGACGACATGCGAGGCGTAGTCAGTAGTGTCAAAGCGTACCTCCCACTTTGAACACAAATAAAAACGCCCCGAATGATCGGGGCGTTTACGTTTCCAGCGTATAGATCAACTATGACCTTGGTGCAGGCGCCGTAGGATCCTTGACGCCCCCATCATCAAACAGGTTCAGCTTCTGGCGCAGCTCATGGGCCGGCAGCGGCTCCTGCTCCGACGGTAGGGCGTTGGGGTCGGCCGGCACTTCGCCAGGCGCGCCCTCGCCCTGGGTCGGTGCCGGTGGCGGTGGTTGATCGCCTTCAATCGCACGCTGGGCTTTTTTGGTCAGCACCACGATGTCGATACGGCGGTTGACCGGGTTGAACGGGTCTTTGGGATCAAACAGCTGCGAGGAGGCAAAGCCCACCACGCGTGCCACTTGCGGGTCCGGGTAGCTGCCGGCTACCAGCGCACGCCGGGCGGCGTTGGCGCGGTTGGCCGAGAGTTCCCAGTTGCCGAAATCGCCCTGGCCCGCGTAGGGCTTGGCGTCGGTATGCCCGCTGATGCTGATCTTGTTCGGCACCGCCTTGATGGTGTCAGCCATGGCCAGCAGGATGTCTTCAAAGTACGGCTTCAAGCGCGCACTGCCAGAGTCGAACATCGGCCGGTTGGCCGCATCGGTAATCTGGATGCGCAGCCCCTCGGGGGTGATTTCGAAGGAAATCTGGTCCTTGAACTTCAGCAACTGTGGGTTTTCTTCAACCTTGTTCTGCAATTCCTGCAGCAACAGTTCCAGACGCTCCTGTTCGACCTGCTCGGCCATGGACTCGACAGTGTCGCGCTCAATCGGGATTTTTTCCTGGGGCGACTCCGTTTGCACTTCAGGGTTGATGGTGCGCTCGGGCGCCAGTTCCGGCGAGCCGCCCAGGTCAATGACAAACGGCGTGCCGCTTTCCGAAAAGCCAATCGGGTCCTTGAAGTAGCCGGCGATGGCGATCTTCTGTTCTGGCGTAGCGGTGGACATCAGCCACAGCACCAGGAAGAACGCCATCATCGCCGTGGCAAAGTCGGCGAAGGCGATTTTCCAGGCACCGCCATGGTGCCCCGCAGCGAAGCGCTTGACGCGCTTGATGATGATCGGCTGGTTGTTTTCCATGGCTTAGCGACCGCGAACCGCTTGTTCCAGCTCGGAGAAACTCGGGCGATGTTTCGGGTACAACACCTTGCGCCCGAACTCCACGGCCAGCGACGGCGGCATGCCCGACGCCGAGGCCACCAGGCACGCCTTGATCGCTTCGTAGAGGTTGATCTCTTCCTTGGCATCGTGGGCCAGGGAAGTGGCAAGCGGGCCGAAGAAACCGTAGGCGGCAAGAATACCGAAGAAGGTCCCCACCAGCGCCGCACCTACGTGCATGCCGATGGCCGCCTGATCGCCCTCGCCCAGGGACGCCATGGTCACCACGATACCCAGTACCGCCGCGACAATACCAAAACCGGGCATGCCGTCGGCGATGCCGGTCACGGCGTGGGAAGGATGCTCCAGCTCTTCCTTGAGGCTGAACAGCTCCATGTCGAACAGGCCTTCCAGCTCGTGGGGTGCCATGTTGCCGGAGGACATGATGCGCAGGTAATCGCAGATATACGCGGTCATGCGCTCGTCTTTGAGCACGGCCGGGTACTTGGCAAAAATCGGGCTGGCCGCGGCGTCTTCGATATCCCCTTCGATCGCCATCATGCCTTCGCGGCGGCTCTTGTTGAGGATCTCGTAGATCAGCCCCAGCACTTCCAGATAAAACGTGTGGGAGAAGCGCGAGCTGAACATGCCCAGGGACTTCTTGACCACGTGCATGGTCATATAGCCTGGGTTGGCCTGCAAAAATGCGCCGAACGCGGCACCGCCGATAATCAGCACTTCGAAAGGCTGGATCAGTGCGGCGATTTTACCGTGGGAGAGGACGTACCCTCCGAGCACACTTGCGATGACGACAATGATGCCGATAATTTTAGCCATAGGAGAGGGGTACTTGCGCCGTCGGGTTCATGGACATAGGGGGTGTTGCACAAAACTCTTGTTCTACTTATCGGCAAAACTGCGCCAGACTATAGCCCGTTAAGGCGAAAAGCCAATTCGGCCCGTTCCGGGCGTGTTGAACGCAAGTGATGATCGCGCCCCAATCATGGCAATTGAAACGACAGTCCCAACGAACCGCCCTACTACCCTCGCCGCTTGGATCAAGTGCCTGGACGACGTGCTGCTGCCTGTGCCCCAGGCCAGCCATGAACGCGTGTGCAAAGCCATTCGCGATAGCCGCAGGTCATTGCGAGATATTGCTGAGCTGATGCACAACAGCCCGGCCCTGGTGTTGAGCGTGATGCGCGAAGCCAACAGCCAAGCCCACGGCAGCCTGGCCGAACCTGCGGAAAACCTTGAAGTCGCGCTTAACCGCCTTGGCCTCAAACGTGCCGAGGAGTTGTTGGCGCGCCTGCCTTCGGTACCCGCTCAGGAAATCCCGGTGGCCTTGCGTCAGCTGTTGCTGATCAGCCAGCACGCATCCCAGCAAGCCAACGGTTTGTTCGGCAGTCGCCTGGCGCGGTTGTGGCAGGACATCCACTGGGGCAGCCTGTTGTTTTTGTCGCCGCTGTGGCCGATGGCCGTCGCCTACCCCAAGCTCCTGGAAGAATGGGAGTTGCGGGTGATCCATAAAGGCCAATCGGCGCGCCAGGTCGAGCAACAGCTGTTCGGCGTGCGTTTGCTCGACCTGTGCCTGGGCTTGACCGAAGCCTGGCACCTGCCGATCTGGGTTTCACAGGGCTACAAGTTGCTGCTGGCCGAGCAACGCCTGCTGGTCAAGGCGCTGCACATTGCCCGTCAAGACGATGCCCTGCGTCACCAGCAATTGCTCGATGCCGAGCCCAACCTGCGACGCTGGCTGAACCAGCCGGCCAATACCGTGTTGCTGGCCAATGGCCTGGCGATGTCGGCCCAGGAATCCTGGACCTGCCCGCACACCGAGCGCTGGCAATACCTGACGGCGCTGTACCTGCAAACGCCGTTGAGCGATGTGCAACAGCAAGCCCACCAGCAAGCGGTGACCAGCGCTCGTACCACCTTGATGCCCGACCTCTGGCACCCGGCGCTGTCGCTGATCTGGCCGTGGCATGTGCAGAAAGTCCATCGCGGCTTGCTGCCTGCACCGCCTCCGACTGCCGAAGCCTTGGCCGTGTGGCGCACGCGTTGCACCGAGTTGCTGGTGGAACCGAGCCGCTTTGCCAACGCCATGCACCTGACCACTTGCGCCAAGGAAGCCCTGGTGGCCAGTGGCATGCAGCGGGTACTGATATTCATGGCCGATCGCGCCTTGAGCACCTTGCGTGTGCACCAGGCCGACGGCCTGCCCAAGGACGCGGCCCACCTGAGCCTGGATGTGGTCAACAGCACATTGCTGCAACGCCTGCTGGAAAAGTCCGCCCAGGTACGCCTGAACCCCGACAACCATGCGCAGTTTTTCGCCTTGCTGCCACCGATCCTGCGTCGCCTGTTTGTCGGCGAGCACCTGCTGTTGCGCTCACTGAGCTGCAACGGCCGGGTGGTCATGCTGATCGTGGCGGACCAGGGCGGCGGGCCGTTCTCGGAAACCACCGTGCAAGCGTTCGGCAAAACCGCCCAATGCATCGAGAAAGCCCTGCACAGCTTTACCAACCGCAGCGCCTGATGCTTGCGCTACAATCACCGGCCTTTATCGCCAACATTTGTGCCCAGGAGACCTCACATGCCTGACTTCTCTGGCTTGCCGCTGGTGATCGAATCCGCCGACCTGTTGAGTCGCCTCGATTCCAAGCACTTGATACTGGTGGACCTCACCAGTGTCGCCCGCTACGCCGAAGGGCATATCCCCGGCGCGCATTTCGTTGACCCCAAGCGCACCCAACTGGGCCAGCCACCCGCACCCGGCCTGCTGCCGAGCAAGGCCGACCTGGAAAAACTGTTCGGCGAATTGGGCCACACCCCGGACGCCACCTATGTGGTCTATGACGACGAAGGCGGCGGTTGGGCCGGGCGTTTTATCTGGATGCTCGACGTGATCGGCCACCAGAAATACCACTACCTCGACGGCGGCCTGCTGGCATGGCTGGAGGAAGGCCACGCGCTTTCCACCGATGCGCCCCCAGCCGCCCGCGGCCCGGTCAGCCTCACGCTGCACGACGGCCCTACCGCCACCCGTGAATACCTGCAAAGCCGTCTCGGCGCAGCCGACTTGGGGATCTGGGACGCCCGTGGCCCGCTGGAGTATTCCGGCGAGAAAGTGCTCGCAGCCAAGGGCGGCCACATTCCCGGCGCGGTGAACTTCGAATGGACCGCCGGCATGGACAAGGCGCGCAACCTGCGTATCCGCCGTGACATGCCGCAAATCCTCGAAGACCTCGGGCTGACCAAAGACAAAGAAATCATCACCCACTGCCAGACTCACCACCGCTCTGGCTTCACCTACCTGGTGGCCAAGGCGCTCGGTTATCCGCGAGTCAAAGGTTATGCCGGTTCCTGGGGCGAATGGGGCAACCACCCCGACACCCCCGTTGAGATTTAAGGTTTAAGGACAGTTATGAAAAAGCAGTTGTTTATCCTCAGCCAGTACTTGCTGCCGCACCACTTGCTGTCGCGCCTGGCCGGCTGTATCGCCGAGTGCCGCGTGCGCTGGTTCAAAAACGCCTTCACTGCCTGGTTCGCCAAGCGCTATCAGGTGGACATGTCCCAGGCCCTGGTGGAAGACCTGAGCGCCTACGAGCACTTCAACGCCTTCTTCACCCGCGCGTTGAAAGACGGTGCCCGCCCGCTGGATCCAACCCCAGGCGCAGTGCTGAGCCCCGCCGATGGCGCGGTCAGCCAACTGGGCCCGATCGAACATGGCCGTATCTTCCAGGCCAAAGGCCACAGCTTCAGCGTGCTGGAACTGCTCGGTGGCGATGCGGCAATGGCTGCGCCGTTCATGGGCGGCGAGTTCGCGACTATTTACCTGTCGCCCAAGGACTACCACCGGGTGCACATGCCATTAGCCGGTACCCTGCGCGAGATGGTGTATGTGCCGGGTCGGATTTTCTCGGTCAACCAGACCACCGCCGAAAACGTGCCGGAGCTGTTCGCCCGTAACGAGCGTGTTGTCTGCTTGTTCGACACCGAACGCGGGCCGATGGCCGTGGTGTTGGTGGGTGCGATGATCGTTGCGTCGATTGAAACCGTGTGGGCAGGCTTGGTGACGCCGCCCAAGCGCGAGCTGAAAACCTTCCGCTACGACGAAACCGCCCGCGCGCCGATTCATCTGGAAAAAGGTGCGGAACTGGGTCGTTTCAAACTGGGATCGACCGCCATCGTGCTGTTCGGGCCGGACCAGGTGAAGTGGGCTGAAGAACTGACAGCGGGTACACCGGTGCAGATGGGCCAGGGTATCGCCGCTGCTAAAGCCTGATATTACTGGTGAGATCGTATGTGGGAGCCGGGCTTGCCCGCGATAGCGGCAGTTCAGTCAATGATGTGTTGACTGACACTCCGCCATCGCGGGCAAGCCCGGCTCCCACATTTTTGCCTGTATTTCTACAGTGAGATCGGCTTATAGCTGGCCGTCGCGGTCACGCAAGCCCAGCAGGTACAGCACGCCATCCAACCCCAAGGTCGAAATCGCCTGCTTGGCCGATTGCTTGACCAACGGCTTGGCACGGAACGCCACGCCCAACCCGGCAATCGCCAGCATCGGTAGGTCATTGGCGCCGTCGCCGACCGCAATGGTCTGCTCCAGGCGCAAGCCTTCCTTGTGCGCCAATTCCTTGAGCAGGTCGGCCTTGCGTTGCGCGTCGACAATCGGCTCTACCGCCACGCCAGTCACTTTGCCATCCACCACTTCCAACTCGTTGGCAAATACATAGTCAATGCCCAGCTTGGCCTGCAACTGCTTGGCGAAGTAAGTGAAGCCGCCGGACAGGATGGCGGTCTTGTAGCCCAGGCGCTTGAGTTCGGCGAACAGGGTTTCGGCGCCTTCCGTCAGGCGTAGCGACGCGCCGATCGAATCCAGCACGCCCACGTCCAGGCCCTTGAGCAGCGCCAGACGCTCCTTGAAGCTGGCGCGAAAATCCAGCTCGCCGGCCATCGCCCGCTCGGTAATCTCAGAAACTTGCTCGCCCACGCCGGCCGCCTTGGCCAGCTCATCGATGACTTCGGCTTCGATCAAGGTGGAGTCCATATCGAACACCGCCAGGCGGCGGTTGCGACGGAACAGGGAGTCTTCCTGGAAGGCGATATCGACATTCAGTTCCTGGGCCACGCTCAGGAAGTCGGCGCGCAGCGCTTGCGCGTCAGCCGGCTCACCGCGTACGGAGAACTCGATGCAGCCCTTGCCCTTGTCGGCCGGAGTGTCCAATGGCATGCGACCCGACAGACGGTCGATATGGTCGATATTCAATCCGTACTGCGCGGTAATGGAGCTGACGCGCTGCAACTGCTCAGCCGTGACCTTGCGGGTCAACAGGGTGACGATGTGGCGCTTTTTGCCCTGGCCTTCGACCCAGTGCTGGTAATCGACTTCGGACACCGGGGTGAAACGTACCTGTTGATCGAGCTTATACGCCGTAAACAGGATGTCCTTGAGTACCGAGGAGGCCTGTTCGGTGCTGGGGATTTCCACCAGGATGCCAAACGACAAGGTGTCGTGGATCACCGCCTGGCCGATGTCGAGAATGTTCACACCACCCTGGGCCAAGACGCCGGTAATGGCTGCGGTGAGACCCGGTCGGTCTTCACCCGTGATGTTGATCAGGACAATTTCGCGCAAAGCGCACCCCCAGGCTGGAAAAAAACCGCATTCTACCCACTTTCAGTGACCATCGGGCACAGCCAGCGCTTTGCCGGCCATGGGCCTGTCGCTATACTGCGCGTCAACTTCACGGACCAAGAGCCGAGCGCAAGTGAACCGGCCCACGCCAGTAAAAACCGATAACTTCTTCCTGCTGATCTTCCGGGCACTGCGCCATCGCCGTGTACCGATTGCATTGCGCATCGCCAGCCATAACGTGATCCTGGTCGCTCTGGCCCTGGTGATCTACGCCTGCGTGATGGGTTTGCAGTTCAAGCAGGCCATGCACGAGCAAGCTGATGCCCTGGGCGCAAGCCTGACAACCCAGACCGCCACTTCGGCGACTGAGTTGCTGGTGTCCAACGACATCCTCAGCCTCAACGTGTTGCTCAACAACCTGACCAAGAACCCGCTGGTGGCCCATGCCGCTATCTATAGCGTGGACAACCGGATCATGGCCGAGGCCGGGCAGCGCCCGAAAAACGGCCTGCTCGGTGAGGCCGAAGGCCTGTACCAGAGCAATATTACGTTCCAGGACGTGAAGGCCGGCCAACTGCGTATCAGCCTTGATATGCAACAGTTCCAGCAGCCGATGACCATCAGCCTGCAGAGCATGGGCATCCTGAGTGCGATCCTGCTGGCTTTGGCCCTGGCCCTGAGCCTGCGCCTGGGCCGGCATATCTCCACGCCGTTGATGCAACTGCGCATCTGGCTGCGGGATATCGACGAACACACCCCGGCTACCGATCGCCAGGATGAAATCGGCGACCTCGCGCGCCAGCTCCACGCCAGCTTTGCCCCGGAGCCGAAAGCGCCTGAAGTCGAGCCCGAGCCTGAGTACGACGACGCCGAGGACTATACCGACGAGCCTGAGTTTGAAGTGCGCGACCTGCGCGACCCAGGCTTCGACGAAAGCGCCCCGGTGGCCGGCCTCAAGCCTGCGCCGCGCCATGTGATCAAGGCCGAGGAAGATGAACTGGACGACGAAGACCCGTTCGCCGACCTGCGCGACACCTCGGCAGCCGCCCCGGTCGCGGCACCGAAACCGGTTGTGGTCAAGAACGCCGAGCCGCAGCACAGTGCCGTACTCGCCGTGCAACTGGGTGCCCAGGAGCAACTGCGCCGCCTGCCCCGTGCCCGCCTGACCGAACTGCTCGAACGCTACCGTGACTGCCTTGACCAGGCCGCCTCGCTCTACCAGAGCGAACTGCATACCCTGAACGATGGCAGCACGTTGATGCTGTTCCACAGCGAGGACAGCGGCGAAGACTATCTGACCAATGCCATCTGCTGCGGCGAGCTGTTGCGCGCCCTGGGCCATGCCCTACAGATCGAAGTGGCCGACAGCGGCATTACCCTGCAACTGCAGCTGGGCCTAACCGTGGGTGACGACCTGTTTGGCATGAGCCAGATCGACCTGCTGCTCACTGAAATAGCCCAGGATGCCCTGGCCCTGTCCCAGCACAGCCGCAACCTGCTGTTGGTGGAGCGCAAGATCAGCGAAGACACACTGATCCGCCAACGCGCGCGTATCCGCCCGATTGCCAGCCCTGAAGGGGCCAGCTGTGTGGAGCGATTGATGGAGCCGTATCCGTCGATGTTGGAACGGCAGTTGGCGCGGATGCACGAGACCCGTAAGCCCTGAGGCTAAGGCTTTTTGTAGGAGCGAGCTTGCTCGCGAAAAACTTAACGACGCCGCGTTTATTCAGCAAGCACACGTTATCGTTGACGCTTTTCGCGAGCAAGCTCGCTCCTACACAACAGCCCAACAAAAAGGCCCGCTTATTCAGCGGGCCTTTTGTTTGTACGCGATTCAGATCAGAACCTGAACACTTCCAAGTCCGTGCGAATCGGCGTGGCCATCGGCATCTTCGGTTTTTCCGGGGCCGCAGGCTTGGCCTGGGCCGGGGCCTGTTTACGCGGCTGCGCTTCGGCAATCGGCGGCTGGTTGGCCAATGGCTTGAGCGCCACCGACAACTGCTGGGCCAAGTGCTGCAACAGCACACCCTGGGCCTGGACCTGGGACGCGGTGGTGCCTGCATGTTCTTCCTGCAGGTGCACAATGCGGTTGTCCCGCACTTGCCCGCGACGGTCGATCAGGCGCCACTGTGCATCCAGGATCGCCGGTTGCGACTTGCCGGAGTCCAGCCGCGTAATGGTCAGCAGCACCTGTACATCCGGGGTGAACCCGGAGGGTCCCGGTGCCAGGACCACACGCTGGCTGTCTAGCTGGCCGGCGACCTGACGCAACATCAACTGGTTGATATCCGACGACAGGCTACCGGCCCAACGACCATCCGTGGAACCTTGCAGGCTGCCGTCGCTCTGACGTTGAAGCAGGGTTTCGCGTTGCAGGTAATCGGCAACGACTACCGGCCCCAGCAATACAGCCATGCCAGCGGTTTGAGCTGGCTGAGCCGGACTTCCGCTGTCCAGCTGGTACAGCGACACCGGTTGATGTGTGCTGCAACCCGCTAGCCCCAAAAGGCCAGCGAGCATCAAAAATAGAGGAAGGCGTGGAGCAGTCATCATCCCATCCAAGTGGCTGCCACAAGGCGAACCACAATGTAATACTAAAAATAACCTGAACACGCTCGGCCACGCCGGCGCTGGAAAGGCCATATCATCCGTGAATATGCGCCATGACTCCAGCGCGAAAGCATCGATCTACGCGTTAAATCGTAGATCGAGGCCTCTAGTACCGCTTAAACCGGCGTCTCGACCAGCAAGGCATCCACTCGCTGGAAGCCTCGTGGCAGTTTGTTACCTCGCCGGCCACGCTCACCCTTGTAGTGTTCAAGGTCGTCAGGGCGCAATGACAACGTGCGCTTGCCGGCCTGGAGCACCAGGGTAGAGCCTTCCGGGACCACGGCGATGTCAGTCACATACTCCTCGCGACTGGCCACCCGGTCCCCGGGAATCCCGATAATCTTGTTGCCTTTACCCTTGCCCAACTGCGGCAAGTCGCTGATCTTGAACACCAGCAAGCGCCCTTCGGTGGTCACCGACGCCAGCCAATTGCTTTCACGATCCTCCACCGGCCTTGGCAAAATCACCTTGGCGTTGTTCGGCAGGCTCAACAGCGCCTTGCCCGCCTTGTTCTTGGCCTGCAGGTCTTCGCCCTTGACCACGAAACCGTAACCGGCGTCGGAGGCGATGACATACAGCGAATCGTCATCCGGCAACAGCACGCACTCGAAATTCGCCCCCGGTGGCGGCGTAAGGCGCCCGGTCAACGGCTCGCCCTGCCCCCGTGCAGACGGCAGGGTGTGGGCCGGCACCGAATAACTACGCCCGGTCGAGTCGATAAACACCGCGAACTGATTGGAACGCCCGGCGGCAGCGGTCTTGAAGCCATCACCAGCTTTGTACGAAAGGCCGGTGGCGTCAATATCATGCCCTTTGGCGGAGCGAACCCAACCCTTTTCCGACAGAACGACGGTAATTTTCTCGTTGGGCAACAGCTCGGTTTCGGTCAGGGCCTTGGCTTCAGCACGCTCGACGATAGGCGAGCGACGGTCATCGCCATAGGTTTCGGCGTCTTTGATCAGTTCGCTACGCACCAGCTTCTTGAGCTTGGCTTCGCTGCCCAGCAGGGCTTGCAGCTTGGCTTGTTCCTTGAGTAGCGCATCCTGCTCGTCGCGCAGCTTCATTTCTTCCAGGCGTGCCAACTGACGCAAGCGGGTGTCGAGGATGTAGTCAGCCTGGATTTCGCTCAGCTCGAAACGCGCGATCAGCTCGGCCTTCGGGTGCTCGGCGGTACGGATGATATGGATCACTTCATCCAGGTTGAGGTAGGCGATCAGCAAACCGTCCAACAGGTGCAAGCGGCGCTCAACCTTGTCGAGGCGGAATTGCAGGCGGCGGCGCACGGTCTGCACGCGGAATTCCAGCCATTCCACCAGCAGATTGCGCAGGTTCTTCAACTGCGGCTTGCCGTCCAGGCCGATGATGTTGACGTTGACCCGGTAGCTGGACTCCAGGTCGGTGCTGGCAAACAAGTGCTGCATCAGCACTTCATGATCCACCCGGCTGTTGGTCGGGATGATCACGATGCGGCACGGGTTCTCGTGGTCGGACTCGTCACGCAGGTCGGCCACTTGCGGCAACTTCGACGGCTTGGCCTGCATCAACGCGGCGATTTGCTCCAGCACCTTGGCACCCGATACCTGGTGCGGCAGCGCGGTCACAATAATGTCGCCGTCTTCGATGTGGTACACGGCGCGCATACGCACCGAGCCCTTGCCCGTTTCGTACATCTTCAGCAGGTCGGCGCGCGGCGTGATGATTTCTGCTTCGGTCGGGTAATCCGGGCCCTGGATATGCTCGCAGAGCTGCTCGACCGTAGCCTTGGGCTCATCGAGCAAGCGCACGCAGGCGGTGGCGACTTCGCGCAGGTTGTGCGGCGGCACGTCGGTGGCCATGCCGACTGCAATACCGGTGGTGCCATTGAGGAGGATATTCGGCAAACGCGCCGGCAACACCAGGGGTTCGTCAAGGGTGCCGTCAAAGTTCGGCCCCCAGTCGGCAGTGCCCTGGCCCAGCTCGCTGAGCAGCACTTCGGAATAACGCGACAACCGCGCCTCGGTGTAACGCATGGCGGCGAAGGATTTGGGGTCATCCGGGGCACCCCAGTTACCCTGGCCGTCTACTAACGTATAGCGGTAGCTGAACGGCTGGGCCATCAACACCATGGCTTCATAGCACGCCGAATCGCCGTGGGGGTGGAATTTACCCAGCACGTCACCGACGGTACGCGCCGACTTTTTGTGCTTGGAATCAGCGTCCAGGCCCAACTCACTCATGGCGTAGATGATGCGCCGTTGCACGGGTTTCAGGCCGTCGCCGATATGCGGCAAGGCACGGTCCATGATCACGTACATGGAGTAGTTGAGGTAGGCATTTTCGGTGAATTCAGCCAGCGACCGGCGTTCTACGCCATCTAAACTGTCTGCGAGGATGTCACTCATGCGGGCCTCATCATGGGGTAAGGCGCAGCGGAACTGCCGCTGCGCTGATTCAATTCAAAAAAATCTCGACTCATGGCTGGGCACTCCAGCCGCCGTCCGGGGCGGCGAAACGATAGACCATCGGACGCTTTTCACCATCGGCACGCGGGCCGAAATTGTTGTCGATGCCGACCCAGGCACCGTCGGCATCCACCAACAGGGCTTCAGCCAGGCCATACGACTGCGGGTAACGTCGCTGCGGCGTCAGGGCTTCGTCGGCAAACGACCAGCACCGCTCAACCTTGGCCGTGAGCGGGTCGCGCCGGCAGATCTGGAACGCATTGCGCTCCAGGGTAAACAGCTTGCCGTTGAACAGCGACAAGTCGGCAAAGTCCTTGGACACGGCCTTGGCGTTGGGGAACTGTGCCGGTTGCACTTCCTGGCCGGCCTCGCTCAACAATACACAACGGCCATCGCAATCCCATACGCTCTGCCCACGCTTGATCGAGACCAGGCCACGTCGCTCGCGCTCGGCAGCCAGCCAGATCTGGTTGCCTTCCGGGTTGACCGCCAGGCCCTCGAACAAGGCATTAAAGTGCAGCAACATGCCACTGGCCCTAGCTTCACGCACCATGCCCGGAGCGATTTTCAACCATTCGGGCGCACCCGCCGCCGGCACCTGCAGTACTGCGGCATGGGCTTCGCTGACAATGTAGCGGTTGCCTGCGGCATCACAGCTGATGCCTTCAAAGTCCAGGTCGCCACCGCGTATGAACGAAGCGGCCTTGGTGCGCGAACGCAAGCCCCAAGGCAGGCCGGACTCGGGCACGGGCGGCACGTCGATCTTCAGCGCCTCGGCGCTCCAGGTCGGCGCACGGGTATCCAGGCGGTAGATCTGGTCGTCATCGCGGTCCGAAACCGTCCACAGCTCGTTGCCACACAACGCCAGGCCCGACAGGTTCCCACCGCGCATGCCATCAACCGGGTGTTCCGAGACCAGCTTGAGCTCTGCCACGCTGGCTGCGGCCACCGGGGTGACCGCCAGCCCGCTCAATATCAGGATCGCCAGGGCGAAGCCTGTGCGCATCAGCCCAGCACCTCGGCCAGGTTGCCTTTGGATTCCAGCCAGGTCTTGCGGTCGCCCGCGCGTTTCTTCGCCAGCAGCATGTCCATCATTTCCGAGGTGGCGGCGAAGTCTTCCAGGGTCAACTGCACCAGGCGCCGGGTGTTGGGGTCCATGGTGGTTTCGCGCAGTTGCGGCGGGTTCATTTCACCCAGGCCCTTGAATCGCGTGACCTGTGGCTTGCCGCGTTTCTTCTCGGCCACCAGGCGATCGAGGATGCCATCGCGCTCGGCTTCGTCCAGGGCGTAGAAAATTTCCTTGCCCAGGTCGATGCGGTACAGCGGCGGCATGGCGACGTAGACGTGACCGGCATCCACCAACGGGCGGAAATGCTGGACGAACAACGCGCACAGCAAGGTAGCAATGTGCAGGCCGTCGGAGTCGGCGTCGGCGAGGATGCAGATCTTGCCGTAGCGCAACTGGCTCATGTCTGCCGCGCCTGGATCGACACCGATGGCCACGGCGATGTTGTGCACTTCCTGACTGGCGAGCACTTCGCTGCCATCGACTTCCCAGGTGTTGAGGATCTTGCCGCGCAGCGGCAGGATCGCCTGGAATTCCTTGTCCCGCGCCTGTTTGGCGGAACCGCCGGCGGAGTCACCCTCCACCAGGAACAGCTCGGAACGCATCGGGTCTTGCCCGGCGCAATCGGCCAGTTTGCCCGGCAGTGCCGGGCCCTGGGTGATGCGCTTGCGCTCGACCTTCTTGCTGGCTTTCAAGCGACGGCCGGCGTTGTTGATCGCCAGCTCCGCCAGGGCCAGGCCCAGCTCGGGGTGCTCGTTGAGCCACAGGCTGAACGCGTCCTTGACCACACCCGAGACAAACGCCGCCGCCTCGCGGGACGACAGGCGCTCTTTGGTCTGGCCGGAGAATTGCGGTTCCTGCATCTTCATCGACAACACGAACGCGATGCGCTCCCACACGTCTTCCGGCGCCAGCTTCACGCCGCGCGGCAACAGGCTGCGGTATTCGCAGAATTCACGCATGGCATCCAGCAAGCCTTGGCGCAAACCGTTGACGTGGGTACCGCCCTGGGCCGTGGGGATCAGGTTGACGTAGCTTTCCTGCACGCTGTCGCCACCTTCGGGCAACCACAGCAGCGCCCAGTCCACCGCTTCTTTATTACCCGACAGGCTGCCGCAGAACGGCTCGTTGGGCAGACGTTCGAAGTCGCTGACCGAATCTTCCAGATAAGAGCGCAGGCCGTCTTCGTAGTGCCACTCGACCTTCTCGCCGGTGCCTTTGTCTTCAAAGCTGACCAGCAGGCCCGGACACAGCACAGCCTTGGCCTTGAGCACGTGCTTGAGGCGGCTGATGGAGAATTTGGGCGAATCGAAATACTTGGGGTCCGGCGCAAAGTACACGCTGGTGCCGGTGTTGCGCTTGCCCACGGTGCCGATCACTTCCAGGTCGGTGGCTTTGTAGCCATCGGCGAAGGTCATCTGGTACTCGTTGCCGTCGCGCTTGACCTTGACCCGCACCAGGGTCGACAGGGCGTTGACCACGGAAATACCCACGCCGTGCAAACCGCCGGAGAACTGGTAGTTCTTGTTGGAGAACTTGCCGCCGGCGTGCAGCTTGGTAAGGATCAGCTCGACGCCCGGCACCCCCTCTTCGGGGTGAATGTCCACCGGCATGCCACGACCGTCGTCGGACACTTCCAGGGAATGGTCGGCGTGAAGGATGACTTGCACCGACTTGGCGTGCCCGGCCAAGGCTTCGTCGACGCTGTTGTCGATGACTTCCTGGGCAAGGTGGTTCGGCCGACTGGTGTCGGTGTACATGCCGGGGCGTTTGCGCACCGGGTCGAGGCCCGAGAGGACTTCGATGGCGTCGGCGTTATAAGAGCTAGCGCTGGGAGTGGCCATGGGGTCTCGTCGTGAGTCGTTCGATTAAAAAGTGACCTGCGATTTTCTACAGTGACGAAAAATCGAAGGATTGAAACTGATCTGCGCCAATACCGGCAAAGCACAACAGTGCCGGCAATTGCTGGGCGAACCCTTGGTAACCGTGGTCGCCACCGGCCTGGATGCGCAAGGCACAGGCCCGGTAATACTGTTGGGCCAGGCGATAATCCAGGGTTTCGTCCCCGGTCTGCAACCACACCTGATAACGCGCAGCATCCTGGGGAGCCGGTACTTCCAGCTCGGCCAGCGCCGTGACGTGGTCCTGTGTCAATTCCCAGCTCTCATCGGTGTAGAGGTTCTTCTGGGTACCCAGGTAACCGTCGAACATCCGATGGGGGCTGACCGCCGGGTTGACCAGCAGCGCCTTGAGACCATGGCGTTCGGCAAGATGGGTTGCATAGTAGCCGCCGAGTGAGCTGCCGACCAGCAGTGGCCGGCCCAGTTGCGCAATCGCTTGCTCCAATTGAAGAATCGCCTGACGAGGGTGGTGATGCAGCGCCGGTACACGTAGCTGGTCGGACAGGCCGAGGGCATCCATCACAGTGGTCAACTGGCTGGCCTTGTTGGAAGCCGGCGCACTGTTGAAACCGTGGATATACAGGATCGAAGCGGACATGCCGGGCTCTCCGTGCTGGGGCCAAAGAGGCGCAGTTTACAGGGAATGCAGGCAGAAGCGGACCCAATGTGGAAGCTGGCTTGCCTGCGATGGCGGCGATTCAGTCAACGAGTCAGCGCCAGGTACACCGTCATCGCAGCATAGGTATCTACACAACTTTGTGGGCTGTAGCAGCAGACGGTAACCACGATGCGAAGCGAGTCGCTCTTGATCTTGATCTGCTTTTGATCTTAGGCGCCCCGTCAAACCACGC
>NZ_QODJ01000167.1:0-387 GCF_009935965.1 Pseudomonas sp. L13 | reverse complement strand
GGAAGATTGAGCGCAAGGAGGGTAATGCAAGTGGTGTCACTCTTCTTGATGCCCTGGATGCCATTTTGCCCCCTAGCCGTCCCACTGACAAGCCCCTCCGTCTGCCACTTCAGGATGTCTACAAAATTGGAGGTATTGGAACTGTGCCCGTGGGCCGTGTGGAGACTGGCGTCCTCAAGCCTGGTATGGTTGTGACCTTTGCCCCTGCCAACTTGACCACTGAGGTGAAGTCTGTTGAGATGCACCATGAATCTCTTGCTGAGGCCACTCCTGGTGACAACGTTGGCTTCAACGTTAAGAACGTGTCTGTCAAGGACATCCGCCGTGGTAACGTGGCTGGAGACAGCAAGAACGACCCCCCTATGGAGGCCGGCAGCTTCAACGCTC
>NZ_QODJ01000166.1:0-563 GCF_009935965.1 Pseudomonas sp. L13 | reverse complement strand
CTTAGAGACAAGCGTGTTAAAGCCGACCAAGCCACGGTCGCCCGCAGCCTGCGGGGTAACTGGCGAGCAGAGCACTTACATGCGCTGAGTCAGGAGTTGGCGGCTTATGATTTCCTGGAAAAACAGATTGGCGAGTGCGACCAAGCCATTGCTTATGCACTTGAACGGCTGCCGACTCTTCAAGCGGATGTTATCGCACCGAGCAAAACACTGCGTAATCCGCACCGTTCGAATGAGCAACAGTTGATCCTGCATCGAGCCTTGAACAAGGTAATGGGGGTGGATTTAACCGCAATCCCCACCATAGGAATCGACACCGCGCTGGTCTTAGCCAGTGAGTTGGGAGCGGACTTATCACGGTTTCCGACCTCACAACACTTCTGCTCCTGGCTCGGACTTGCGCCACCGACGAGGATCTCAGGAGGCAAGCCCCTTCCCGGTAAAACCGTGAAGGTTATCAATCGAGCCGCACAAGCCCTGAAACAGGCAGCCTCAATCGCCCGCAATGACAAGAGCTTTATCGGTGCCAGCCATCGCGCTCGTCTAACCCGAATGGATACCTG
>NZ_QODJ01000165.1:0-574 GCF_009935965.1 Pseudomonas sp. L13 | reverse complement strand
CTGATCAACCAGCAGAACGTCACAACGCTGCATTTCGTTCCGTCGATGTTGCAGGCCTTCCTGCAAGACCCGGCCGTCTCCACGTGCCAAAGCCTGCAACGTATCGTGTGCAGTGGCGAGGCGCTACCGGTGGATGCTCAGCAACAAGTGTTTGCCAAACTGCCCCAAGCCGCGCTCTACAACCTCTACGGTCCGACTGAAGCGGCCATCGATGTGACCCATTGGACTTGCGTCGATGAGGGGCGCGACGCGGTGCCGATCGGCCGCCCGATTGCCAACCTTGGCTGCTACATCCTCGACAGCAACTTCGAGCCGGTGCCGGTGGGTGTGCTCGGTGAGCTCTACTTGGGTGGCATCGGCCTGGCCCGTGGTTATCACCGCCGCCCGGCGTTGACCGCCGAACGTTTCATCGCGCATCCGTTCGTCAAAGGCGAACGCTTGTACCGCACCGGCGACCTGGCGCGTTATCGCGCAGACGGGGTGATTGAATATGCCGGGCGTATCGACCATCAGGTCAAGCTGCGTGGCTTGCGCATTGAGTTGGGTGAAATCGAAGCGCGTCTGCTGGAGCATG
>NZ_QODJ01000164.1:0-574 GCF_009935965.1 Pseudomonas sp. L13 | reverse complement strand
AGAAGATCTGAGGGGCAAGGACCTGGAAGCCACAATAGTTGAGGACCCCATTTTGAATTGGCCACAGAGTAACATTCATGTCTCCATTGATTCCATTGGAGCTGAACATGGTCTCATTGGAACCAGTAGTGAAGGATAACATGGCTTTCTTGTCCCTGAAGACACCCTCACTGTAGCGCTTTTCCAAGGTGTATGCAAAGCCAAGCGTTAGAACCCGGTCCATCCAGCCTTTCATGATGGCAGGAACAGAGAACCAGTACATGGGAAATTGAAAAATAACCAGATCTGCTTCTTTCAGTTTCTTGTGCTCATCTGTGATATCAGAAGATAGTCGCCCCTCCTGCCAGGCCAACATGGTCTCATTTCCATAACGAAAATGCTCTGGGTTCTTTGGTGGACCAGTAATATCCTCCTTTGTAGCCGTGGCCTTAAACTTCATTTCATACAGGTCAGACACAAGCACGTTACAGCCCTGTTTCTTCAGCGCGTCCACAGCAGCGTCTTTAACAGCCGCATTGAAGGAGCCTGCGCTCTGGTGCGCGTACACGATCAACACTGTCTTTGCAGCCATGTT
>NZ_QODJ01000163.1:0-588 GCF_009935965.1 Pseudomonas sp. L13 | reverse complement strand
TTCACGCTCAGAATTTCACGCAATGCTCTTATGTGTGAGTAAACTTGAAATATCCATACCTAAAATGTATTATTGAGTCTAAACCATAAGTCCATTGCAACTTCGATGCAATCCAGTAGCCTTCGGGCATTCTCAACACTGGCTGATAAGTTGACGTACTAGTGCGGCTAAATCTCTAGCCACCAACTTTTTTGGTTAGTAACTAGTAATCACTACGGTGAAGAGTCGCGAAAGCGAACAAGCTATAGCGTTAATTTTTAGCGCTACAGTCAATTAAATAGCAAGAACCTATAACTTAACCCATAAGTTACTGGCTCATAAAAAAACCGCGAAAGCGCATTGGTTATAGCACTAATTTTTAGCGCTACGGCTAATTAAAATACAGTAAGAACCTATAACTTAACCCATAAGTTACTGGCTCGAAAAAGGGTGAGATCAGTCAACACCTAGTCTAAGACTAAACAAAGGCGAAGAGGCATTAAGTTGTCGCTGAGTTACACGAAGTGTTTCCAGTAGATCTTACAAACACATAAAGGTTATACATTTTGACAGATTTTGATCCTGTATCTGAAGTTGCAGCCTTAAAAG
>NZ_QODJ01000162.1:0-589 GCF_009935965.1 Pseudomonas sp. L13 | reverse complement strand
GGAAAGGAGATTACAGGAAATATGCGTGCAATTCTTATTGACTGGCTTGTACAAGTCCAAATTAAGTTCAGGCTGCTTCAGGAGACCATGTACATGACTGTTGCAATCATTGATCGCTTCCTTCAGGATCATCCAGTTCCAAAGAAGCAGCTCCAGCTTGTAGGTGTAACAGCCATGTTCATTGCCTCAAAGTATGAAGAGATGTACCCACCAGAGATTGCAGACTTTGCTTTTGTGACTGACCGTGCCTATACTACTGGTCAGATCCGGGAGATGGAGATGAAAATCCTCAGAGTTCTTGACTTCAGTTTTGGGAGACCTCTGCCTCTACAGTTCCTTAGGAGAGCTTCCAAGATTGGAGACGTTACTGCAGAGCATCATACACTGGCCAAGTACTTCCTGGAGCTCACCATGGTTGACTATGAGATGGTCCACTTTCCTCCCTCCCAGGTGGCTAGCGCAGCTTATGCCCTTACTCTGAAGGTCTTCAACTGTGGTGACTGGACACCTACTCTGCAGCATTATATGGGCTATACTGAAGATGCACTAGTTCCTGTGATGCAGCATATTGCTAAAAATGTTGTGAGAC
>NZ_QODJ01000161.1:0-604 GCF_009935965.1 Pseudomonas sp. L13 | reverse complement strand
GAGGCCCCACTAAGTCTCCGACATAGCGCTGTCGCGCATCAAACTGGTTCATCGTAAGGTTTAAGAACGCGTGCGGGGCAAAGGCCGTAGCCAACACTGGTGTGACAGCACCCGAGTGGGAGAGTGGCCTGCACGGTATCGGCGTGGAGTCATTGTCGGCACAGCAAGCTGTGACCACGTATAAGAGAGTGAATCCGCTCGCCACCGTGTACCCCGCACGCGTCATTCAATCCTGCGAGGAATTGTCATGACGCGCAAGAACCAAAAGCGTTTTGAGGTTATCCATCCCGACTGCGGTGCTGTTGATGTGGGCGGGCGTGAGCATTTGGCCGCTGTTGATCCGACGAAATGCGATGAGCCCGTTAGGCGCTTTTCTACCTTCACTGATGATTTGCATGCCATGGCCGATTGGTTTGAGTCCATGGGCGTCAAGGTGGTGGCGATGGAGGCGACCGGGGTTTATTGGATCCCGCTCTTCGAGATTCTGGATAGACGCGGTTTTGAGGTTTACCTCGTTAACTCCCGTGCAACTCGGCAAATAACCGGGCGCAAGTCTGATGTCCTTGATTGCCAGTGGATACTTCAGCTTATGACGCACGGTCTG
>NZ_QODJ01000160.1:0-605 GCF_009935965.1 Pseudomonas sp. L13 | reverse complement strand
CTTTAAAACCCCATTTTACAGAGGTTGATTTTGCAGCAACACTTATTCGTTTTAGTTTTGTGCGCTTTGCTGTCTGTTTATCCTGACGCATCAATTCAGTGCATTTTCCAGCAGAGATCGCAGGCTGGGACGATGACGGCTCGAGTGTGTTTCTCGTTGACTGCTGTTTTTTTGTGTCTGTTCGGATACTTGAGCATAACTCATGCTATTCAAAGACGAACCACAGTGGACGGTTTCTGTCCGGCGAGGCTGACGGTCGTGCCGTCCCATCGAGGGTGTTCCTCTGATGAAGACTGCCCTGGAGGGCACAAATGCTGTCGATTTGACTGTGGGCCTGTTTGCGTGCTGCCCGTTTTCATGAAGCCGGGTCAGTGTCCCATACCGGAAATGATTCCACTGTGTGCTAAAAGCTGTTTCCATGATGGCCAGTGTCCTGACACACAGAAATGTTGCCCAACCACCGGTGGCTTTGCATGCAGTGAACCACGTGGTCAGGAAAGAGGTCAGGCAAGTTGTCAAGGAAGCGGCTCTGGTCAGGGCGCCGGACAGGGAAGCGGTTATGGCCAGGGCGCCGGAGCGGGACAGGGAAGCGGTTATGGCCAGGG
>NZ_QODJ01000159.1:0-610 GCF_009935965.1 Pseudomonas sp. L13 | reverse complement strand
AGTTTGAAGGTGTAGACAAGCTCATCGTTAGTCACCATCACTACACTGCCACATCCATGCAATCCAGATTCAAAGACAAGCACTTGAGCAGAAGGGTCTTCTCCAGTTGCAGTACAGCCTCCCAGTGTAAGAGCAGAGGAGCTCACTAGCTTCCCAATCCCAAAGAAGTCTTTCTTGACTTCCACATATATGGAACCCTCTCTACACTGAGCCGCTACGCTGTTGGGAGGGACAAAGTGACGCGGATCAAAAGGGATGACTGGCTGCTGTGGTTCTTCTGGCAGGCTTGGAAACTGCCATGTCAGTTTTGTCACTGGACCCAGCATCTGTTCTTTTGACTGAACACCAAAAACATCTTGAGAAGGCCTCCTAAAGTCACTCTTGGCTGGTGTTTGGACAGGAAGTCTTTGTGGGGCAGATGCAGGTTTACTTGGGCCGTATTTCTTGGGAATTGGAGGCATCCTAGAGTCGGTCTTCTGAACTTTTGCCCTAGGCGTAAAGACACCTGAGGTCCAATCATTTCTTTCACTGGGACTCCATTGTGCTTCAGAGAATCCCAGCACAAAAAGGAACACCAATCCAAATCCAACTTGCCCAGACCCCATTGTTG